>DAITMV010000001.1:0-54696 GCA_036834985.1 Burkholderiaceae bacterium
GAGGCTGAACACCTCAAAGCACTTGGGGCGGCCGAGGTGATTGACCGCGAACAACTGTCCGCTCCCGGCAAACCGCTGGGCAAAGAGCGCTGGGCGGGAGTGGTCGATTCAGTGGGTAGCCACACACTCGCCAATGCCTGTGCGTCGACCCGTTACGACGGTGCTGTGGCGGCGTGTGGCCTGGCTGGTGGCATGGATTTTCCGGCCAGCGTGGCCCCATTCATTTTGCGGGGTGTCACTCTGTACGGTATTGACAGCGTGATGGCGCCGATGGCTCGCCGAAAAGAGGCCTGGGCCCGTCTGGCACGCGACCTGAACCCCGCCAAGCTGGAAGCGATCACCACTGAAATTGATTTGACGGAGGTCAAAGCGGTGGCAGTGGATATCCTGGCGGGCAAGGTGCGTGGGCGTGTGGTTGTGAATGTGGCTGCTTAAGCATAGGCTATGTAGATTGTTGTTGCAGTGATCCCTGTCTGAACCGAGGCACATATGTCAAACGAGCATCAAGTCACACTGAGGCAGGACAAAGATTACCGGTTTGCAATTGATTTCGGTCAGGGCTTGCCGGTGGTGTACGGTGATGAGCCGCCACCGCTAGGCACTGGTACGGGGCCTACGCCGGTGCAGTTGCTGGTCAGTGCCGTTGGTAACTGTTTGTCGGATTCACTGCTGTTTTCGCTGCGCAAGTTCAAACAGGCACCCGAGCCCATCACCACGCATGCCAGTGCACAGGTGGGCCGGTCCCCTGAGGGGCGCATGCGCGTGTTGCGCATTGATGTGGAGTTAAATCTTGGGGTCCCTGCTGCGTCGCTGGAGTTCCTGGATCGTGTGCTGAGCCAGTACGAGGCGTTTTGTACGGTGTCCCAAAGCGTGGCGCAAGGGCTTCCCATCTACATCACCATCAAGGATGCGACAGGGGCGGTGGTCAAAGCCCCGGCGATGATGGCCTAGAACGCTGTGCCGGGGTGTCTAAGGCGGTATAAATGAGTCCCCTTAATGCATTTCCTTGAGCGAAGAAATGCTCAGCTGCCGCAGCTGCGGTGCTTGCCTGGATGTAAATAGTACAATCAGCAGGGTGATGACGCCGCCAAACACGATGGACGGTACCAAACCCAGCATGCTGGCGGCCAGGCCTGATTCAAAAGCCCCCAACTCGTTGGACGATCCGATAAATATCCCGTTGATTGACGACACCCTGCCCCGCATATCGTCGGGTGTGCACAGTTGCAAGATGGTTGATCGCAACACCACCGAGACTCCATCAAACAAGCCGGATACCAACAGACAGACAAATGCCATCCACGCGGTACTGGACAATCCAAATCCGATAATTGACACGCCAAACCCGGCTACGCAGGCCAACAATATAACGCCTGCTTTTTGATCAATCGGAAAGCGCACCAGCACCAGTCCGATGAGTGTTGAGCCCAAGGCCGGTGCAGCCCGCAAAAACCCCAGAACCGAGGGGTCCGCGTTCAGTACATCCTTGATAAAGGCCGGCAGTAACGAAACCGCTCCTCCAAACAACACCGCAAACATGTCCAGCGACAAGGCGGCAACGATGATCTGGTGACCAAATACAAAACGCAAACCTTCACCAATGCTTTTGAAAATGGGCTGCACCTGCAATGGCCGGATGTGGGGTGCAACCTGCATGGCAATCACCGCCGCGCTGGCGATCACGGCAAACACCGTGGCCAGTCCATAGGCATAGCTCAAGCCCGCATGTGCAATGATCAGGCCTGACAAGGCAGGGCCGGTCATCATGCAGGCCTGAAAAATCGACGCACTGAGCGCACTGCCACGTTCATAGGCATCGCGGGGCAGTACCGCCGAGAACAGGGCTTGAAACAGGGGGCGGACAAACGCCCGCGCCATACCTGCCAGGCCGATGGCAGCGTATAAAAAATACTCCATCCAGGCCGACTCGTTTGACGCGGTGAGCGTGACCATCAGTGCCAATGCGACATGTACGCCGCCTGCCACCATGGCGAGTAATTTGCGTGATTGATGATCCACCAGATAGCCTGCGATCAAGGCCATCGCAAAATATGGAATCACCTCGGCCAAGCCAATCAAGCCCAGTGACAACACGTTGTGTGTGATCTGGTACATCTGCCAGCCCACGGCAACGGTCACCATCTGGTAACTCAAAGTGATTCCGATGCGAAACAGGGTTAATAACAGAAACGGTGTTTGACGCAGGGGTGACAGGGACTTGGACATACGGCCTTATGCGTAACGGGGGGCGGTGGAGATAAAAGACACCAGTTTATGGGCGAGAAATTCACCGCGGTCTTCCTGTACAAAATGACCGCCCCAGGTGCGCTCATGAGGTTGACCGGCGGTACCGGGAATGTGAGCAATCAGCGGTTTGTCAGCGCGTCCCAGGATGGGATCGTTTTTTCCAAAAACGCATAAAAACGGTTTGGTCCATTGCCCCAAGGCCTTCCAGGCTGCGCTGTTGGCGGCTGCGGCCGGGTTGTCCATCGAGATGGGGACCAAGCCTGGAAAGGCGCGTGTTCCGGCCTTGTAGCGATCATCCGGAAACGGCGCGTCGTAGGCGGCAATTTCCTCAGACGACAGTTTGGTGACGCACCCGGTGTTGACGATTTTGCCAATCGGAAACCACGGCGACCAACGCGCAAAGGCCCGCCATATTTTAAAGGCGCTGTTGCCACCCAACTCGCCCGTGGGTAAAAAACCGTTGGAGATCATCACGCGCGCAAAGCGGTCCGGGTGTTCTGCCACCAGTCGAAGGCCAATCAACGAGCCCCAATCCTGACCAAACAAGGTCATGTTGTTCAGCGTGAGCTGATCGATGAGATCCAGCACCCAGGCGACATGTTTGGCATACGTGTAATCGGTGATTCGGACGGGTTTGTCCGAGCGCCCAAAGCCGATGAGATCGGGAACAATGACACGCAATCCTGCCCCGGTGAGGGTTGGAATCATGGTGCGATACAGATAGGCCCAGGTCGGTTCGCCATGCAGCAGCAACACAACGGGGCCGTCGCGAGGGCCTTCATCCAGGTAGTGCATGCGCAGGTTGTCCCCAACCATCCGGTAGTGGGGGGTAAACGGAAAATCTTTCAGGTTTGCAAAACGTTCATCGGGCGTTCGCAATACACCGGCAGCAGGTGCGTTCATTGTGGTGTCTGTCATGTGGTGATAGGTTGGTTCGTCAGAGAACAGCCGTCTGTGATTTAAGATCAGCCGGGTAGCGGAATACACTCGGTTTCACCGGGCACCAGGGGAAATTGCCCCTGTGACCAGCGTTCCTTGGCCGCTTCGATAAGCGCTTTGTCCGAGGACACAAAGTTCCACCACAAGAAGCGATATGCATCCACGGGCGCTCCGCCAATGATCATGATGCGGCAATCGGTAGTGGCATGAACGCGGATGGAGGCAGAGCCCGTGGTCACCGCCATGGTGTGTGCTGAGACCTCTTCGTGATTGACTTGTCCTTGCCCGTCCACCCAATATACGGCGTGTTCTGCTACATGCGGGATCAGTTCAAAAAAGCCGCCCGCCTGAATCTGAACGGCCATGCATAACATCGGAGAATGCTCGATGACCGGAGAGTGCATGCCCAAGGCCTGGCCAATCAACACGCGTGCCTGAACATGACCATTGTGATAGATCGGTAAATCCTGCGCGGCGTAGTGATCAAACCGTGGTGGCATTTGTTCTTTATCCTTGGGCAAGGCAATCCACATCTGAATGCCACAGACCGTCTGGCCCGCATCGCGGATGTCAGACGGCATGCGTTCGGAATGGGTAATACCGCTGCCGGCGGTCATCAGATTGATGGCACCGGGCTCGATGCGTTGGACCACCCCCAGGCTGTCCCGGTGCATCATCGCCCCTTCAAACAGATAGGTGATGGTTGCCAGACCAATGTGGGGATGTTGCCTCACATCACCTTGCGTGGTGCCCGCCTCAAAGTGTGCCGGTCCCATGTGGTCAAAAAAAACAAACGGTCCGATGGACCGGACGGCGGCGTCAGGCAACAACCTGCGAACCGGAAATCCAATGTCTTTTACGTGCGGCGTGATCAGCGGCATACTCATGGTCCATCGTCCTTAATGACAGCACAAGCAACAGCTTACTCCGAACAGGAAACCCTATGCCATTGCGAAATGCACCGTCTGCGCTGTCGGGCACTTACCGCGCACTGCGGGAACGTTTTAAACAGCCACCGGATAACCCGCAGCGTGAACGGGAAGAGGTTCTTGAACTTCGCCATCGCCTGGAGCAGTCCTGGGCCATCTTGTGTGCCCAGCAACGGGCTGCAGGGCTTGTCCCGATGGGGAAGTTGCATTGGCTGACGGTCAATGCCCGGCCCAAGCGCTGGCAAGATACGGGGCTGACGGTGCAAACCGGCGATATTGTTAGCCTTATTCCGTATGGACAGGCGGCTGTGTACCGCTGGTTGCGGCTCTCCCTTAAACCACGCGCGGGTTTGTGGTTCAAGGTGGGAGAGGCACCCATTGCGCGTTTGCCCGGCGACTGCGTTACCCTTCGAATGACCCACCAGGGCCCTCTGCGTTGCCACCTCATGCAGCCTGGCGGGTTTGCCACGCAGCAGGGCACGCTGGATCGTCTGCAGGCCTTGTTGCCACTATCGGGCGCATTTGAAGTGGCCGTTATTCACTGGCGTGCTGATCCAACACGGGCGTTGACCGATCTTGCTGCACTCGATGCCGTCATCTGGGCACCTGTGCTCAAGCAATACACACGCCCGCGCCTGCCCCCTGCAGACTGGCGCTATTTATGGCTGTTGGGCCAAGGCGATGTGTTTGAACAGGTGGTCACCGAACAGGGTCCCCAGGTGAACTGCCTTACGCAAGGTGAGGTGGCGATTTTGCAGTATCCAGGGCGATGGCCGTTACATGCCCAGACGCAATTGCAGTGGTCCTGGTTCATCCAGCAATTGCCCTCACAACTACCCGAGCATGTGCAGCTGACACACGACTATCTGTCGATTGCTGTCGAATTTGATAACGGACTCGATTTGACCTATATGTGGAGTGCTGGTTTGCCTGAGGGGACCGTCTTTCAGTGCCCCTTGCCGTATTGGAACAAACGTGAAACGCATTGGGTGGTGAGGTCTGGGACCGATCACTTGCGCCAATGGTGTCATGAGTCACGCGCGGTTTTTAACGATTATCAGGTGGCCATTGGCGGTCCTATGCCCACCCATATTGTGGCGGTGTGGCTGATTGCCAATTCGAGTTTTCAGCAACAGGTGGGTGAGTGTGCCTACCGCGATATTGCAGTGACCGATAGCAAGACTCGGAGTGTGTGTTTGCCGGCAATTGCCTACACTGAACCCTTGACTGATAACACCGCGACTTAACTCTCTGTGAAAAAATCCATTATCCCAGACGCGGGGCATGGCGCTTTGATCGAAGCCTGCTGCCGATATATCGAGCGGACGGACCATCTCCCCAGCTTGCAGGAACTGGCCGATCATGTGGGCCTGAGCAGTTACTATCTGCATCGCCTGTTCAAGGCGCAAACCGGTGTGACGCCCCGCGAGTATGCCAACGCCCAGCGCGCAGATCGCGTTCGCCGTGCCTTGATCAGCGAGCCGGCGATTACCGATGCCATCTACATAGCAGGGTTTAATTCCCAGGGACGGTTTTATGAGCAGTCCACCCAGATGCTGGGTATGACCCCCAGCCATTACAAAGCGGGCGGTGTGTCGATGACCATTCATTTTGCGATCGGCCAATGTACGCTGGGCGCAATCCTTGTCGCGTCCACAGACAAAGGCGTGTGTGCCATTTTGCTGGGGGATGACCCGCAGGCGCTACTCGATGACCTGCAGCAGCGATTCCCCAAAGCACAGTTGTTGGGCGCCGATGAATCGTTTGATGCCGTCGTTGCCACCGTGGTGGGCCTGGTCGAACAACCCGCTACAGCGCACCATTTGCCACTGGATGTCCAAGGAACGGTTTTTCAGTTACGTGTCTGGAAGGCTTTGCAGTCTATCCCGGCGGGCCACACTGCGACGTACAAAGAGATTGCTCACTTATTGGGGCAACCCGCGGCTGTTCGCGCAGTGGCCTCGGCCTGTGGCGCCAATCCGGTGGCCGTTGCCATCCCCTGCCACCGCGTGGTGCGCATGGACGGCAACTTGGCCGGCTACCGGTGGGGGCTTGAGCGAAAGCGCGAGTTGTTAAGTCGGGAAATACAGCACAAACCCACATGAAGGCGCGGGCCACTGTCTAATAATCCCGATTCCACACCGATGCCCTTTCCCTTATCATAGCGGTCAGATTTTGTAACGCGCGGTTTTTACCACAAGGGCATCACTATGCACACAGCGGCCATCAGCGGCACCGGGATGTTTGTACCCGGCCAAACCATCACCAATGAGGAGTTGGTCCGTTCTTACAACGCGTATGTGGCCAGGTTTAATGCCGAACACGCGCAGGCGATCGCTGATGGCACCGTGGCGCCGCTGGCTGAATCCAGCGCAGCGTTTATTGAAAGCGCATCGGGCATCAAACAACGTTATGTGATGGAAAAAGAGGGCATCCTCAACCCGGAGCGCATGCATCCCTATTTGAAGGAGCGTCCCAACAGCGAGCTGTCCCTGATGGCTGAAATCGCAGTGGATGCCTGTCAAAAAGCGCTGACCGATGCGGGCAAGACGCCGGCCGATGTGGATGCGGTGATTTGTTCGGCCTCCAACATGCAGCGCGCGTATCCTGCCATGGCCATCGAAATACAAACCGCCCTGGGTATTGAAGGCTTTGGCTACGACATGAATGTGGCGTGCTCGTCGGCCACGTTTGCGATTGAACAGGCGGTCAACGCGGTGCGAACGGGTACCGCCCGCGCGGTGCTGGTGGTCAATCCCGAGATTACATCGGCCCACCACGCGTGGATGGATCGTGACTGCCACTTCATTTTTGGGGATGTGTGCACAGCGGTACTAGTCGAACGCTTAGAGACTGCCAGGCACGGTAGCTGGGAAGTCTTGGGTACCAAGCTCTCGACAACCTTCTCGAACAATATACGCAACAACTTCGGATTTATGAATCGCTCTGAAGATGCTGACCCTCAGGCGCGGGACAAGCTTTTTATGCAGGAGGGGCGCAAGGTATTCAAGGAAGTATGTCCCATGGCGGCTGCTCACATGAGCACGCATCTAGAGAGCCTTGGACTCAACTCGGCGCATGATGTGCGCCGCTATTGGTTGCATCAGGCCAACCTGAGCATGAACCAGTTGATCGCTAAAAAGCTGCTGGGTACGGCGGAGTTCACCGCCGATATCGCCCCGGTGATTCTGGATGAGTTTGCCAATACGGCCTCCGCCGGGTCGATCATTGCGTTTCACCGCTACAAGCAGGATCTTAAGGCCGGTGATGTGGGCGTGATCTGCTCGTTTGGTGCGGGTTATTCCATCGGTAGCGTGGTGCTTAAAAAGCACTAAGCCACCTGCGCAATGCTGGCCAGCAAATCGGCGAACCGTTCACCCTGAACCAACACGTGGTCGCGGAGCAGTTGTGAGGCCTGTGCCTGATGGTGGGCCTTGATCGCATCCAGCACGGCCTGATGCTCGTCAAATGATTTGTTCAGACGATTCCGAACACGCAATTGCAGTCGGCGGTAAGGTCGTAATTTGCGTTGCAGGCTGGCGGCCTGCTCAGCCAAAAACACGTTGTGGCTGGCGTGATAAATACACAGGTGAAACTCCTCATTGGCATAAAAATACGCATCCGGGTCGTTATTCTTTGCAGCTTTCATGCAGGCCTTGTGACGGGTCTCCAGATCTTTTAACTCGGCGTCGCTGATGCGGCGAGCCGCCAGCCGGGCGCACATGGCCTCCAGCTCGGCCATCACTTCAAACATTTCAACCAAACGCTGAGGCGTAATCTGCGTCACGACGGCACCGCGTCGCGGACGAATTTCCACCAGACCTTCTCCGGCCAACAGGCTGATCGCTTCGCGGATCGGCGTGCGTGAGACCTCAAAGCGGGCCGCCAGCTCGGCCTCGTCCAAATGGACGCCCGGCGCGAGTACGCCAGTGGCAATTTCTTGCTCGATGGTTTCCCTCAGTTGTTCAGACAGCTTGCTCATGGTGTTTGCCCGTAAAAACCCTAACATGTATCCAAAAGTGTTTACAAATTATACAAAGTAAATGTATCTTGTATACAAAATTAGAGCAAATAATCCAATTGTGAGGAGATGGGTATGTCTTTGAATCGTCGTGATTTTATGGGGCTTGCAGCGGGAACCGCGCTGGGCGCACTTCCCGGGGTTAGCTGGGCTGATGCAGTCAGCCTGAAAATTTCGCATCAATTTCCTGGGGGCTCGGCCAACGAAGGAGATTTTCGTGATCGCCTGTGCCGCAAGTTTTCTGCTGAGGTTGAAAAACGCTCCAACGGAACGCTCAAATCGTCGGTATATCCCGGTTCTTCCCTGATGAAAACCAATGCACAGTTTTCAGCGATGCGAAAAGGCGCGCTGGACATGAGCCTGGTGCCGCTGTCCTATGCGGGCGGTGAAGTGGCCGAGACCAATATCGGCTTGATGCCGGCGCTGGTGCCCAGCTATGAACAGGGCGCGATGTGGAAAAACGCCGAGGTTGGCAAATTGCTGGCCAAAACACTCGATGCCAAGGGCGTGATGATCGTCAGCTGGGTATGGCAGGCCGGTGGTGTCGCCAGCCGTCCACGCCAACTGGTATTGCCTGAGGACGCCAAGGGTTTGAAGGTTCGTGGCGGTAGCCGCGAAATGGACATGATGCTCAAGGCCGCGGGTGCGTCAGTGATTTCACTGCCCTCCAATGAGATTTATGCAGCGATGCAAACCGGTGCGATGGAGGCGGCGATGACCTCCTCTACCAGTTTTATTTCGTTCAAGCTTGAAGAAATTGCCAAGTATTTAACGTCCGGCCGCAACAAGACGTACTGGTTCATGCTCGAACCCCTGATGATTTCCAAAGACGTGTTTGCTCGCCTGACCAAGCAGCAGCAGGATGTGATCATGCAGGTTGGGGCGGAGATGGAAAAATTTGCCATGGACGCAGCCAAGGCCGATGACAAGCTGGCAGCCGATGTTTACAGCAAAGCAGGCGCCAAGGTATTTGATCTGGATGAAGCGGGTGTCAAAAAGTGGCAGGCCATTGCACGCGATACCGCCTGGAAGGATTTTGCCGAGCGCAATGAATCGTGCGCAGCGTTGATGAAAGCGGCGACGGCACTGTTATGAGTCACGGTATTGATACTGGACCCGCCTTGGCGGGGATCGAGCCTGGCACGCCAGCGCTCTTTGTGCCGTTGGCAAAGCTCATGCTGCTGATCAACAAAGTGATGATCGGACTTGGCATGCTGGCCTTGCTGGCGGCGTCATTCATTCTGACCTACAGCGTGGTGTCACGCTATGTGCTCAAGGCATCGACCGATTGGCAGGACGAAGCAGCGGTCTTTTGTCTGGTGGGCGCTACCTTTTTGTGTGGTGCATTTGTGCAGTCATTAAGAGGCCATGTAGGGATTGAAGCGGTGGCCGGTTTGCTGCCCTCGTCGGTCAATCGCTTACGCTTTGCCCTGGTGGATGTGTTCTCGATGTTGTTCTGCGCATTTTTTGCATGGAAATCCTGGACGCTGTGTCACGAGGCATGGCTCGAGGGCCAAACCACTTCATCGTCGTGGGCCCCACCGCTGTGGATCCCTTACGTCCTCATGTCCATAGGAATGACGTTCTTGACCCTTCAATTGCTGGTGCAAAGCGCTGCGCGCATCAATCTGCTGTTTAATCCGGCGGCCCGTCAACCTGGAGAGCAATCATGACCATGTTGACCCTTGGGCTGATTTTTGCAGCCGTCACCTTGTTTGTGATGTTCTCAGGGACCCCCATCTCGTTTGCACTGGGCGGTGTAGCAATTATTTTCATGTACTTTTTTATGTCGCCGATGGCCTTGGATACGGTGACGCAAAACGTGTATGAAGAAATGGCCAGCATTACCTTGTTGTCTATCCCCTTGTTTATTTTAAAGGGCGCAGCGATCGGGAAGTCGCGAGCGGGTCAGGATTTGTATGCAGCGATGCATGTGTGGATGGGCCGTATTCCTGGCGGTTTGGGTATTGCCAACGTATTTGCTTGCGCCTTGTTTGCTGCGATGGCCGGGTCCAGCCCTGCCACCTGTTCAGCGATTGGCAGTGCGGGCATTCCTGAAATGCGCAAGCGTGGGTATTCGCCCGGCTTTGCGGCAGGCATCATCGCTGCGGGCGGTACATTGGGCATTTTGTTGCCACCGTCGATCACGATGATTCTGTACGCGGTGGCAGCAGAGCAATCTTTGGGGCGTCTGTTTTTGGCGGGAATTGGTCCAGGCGTGTTGCTGGTGGGCTTGTTTGCTACGTATGCCGCGTGGAATTACGGTCGGGAGTACAAGGCGGCCAAAGTGCAGTTTGAACAGCATGGCACCCCATCGGCTCTCTTGCTCAAAGAAACCTTCACCGCCCGCGAAAAGTTTGAAATGTTGCCCCGTGTGGTGCCATTTGTGGTGTTGCTGATCGGTGTGATGGTAGCGCTGTATGGCGGTTTTGCAACTCCCTCTGAAACCGCTGGTCTGGGTGCCTTGCTGGCCCTGGCGCTGATCGCTGTGGTGTATGGCGTGTGGCGGATCAAGGATGTGACTCCGATCCTGCAGTCCACTATTAAAGAGTCCACCATGTTGATGTTTATCATCGGCATGTCGCTGCTGTTCTCATATGTGATGAGTTATTTGCGGATCAGCCAGTCAGCGGCGGAGTGGATTGTCGCACTGCATTTGTCCAAATGGATTTTGCTGGCCACCATATTGACGCTGGTCATCGTGCTGGGCTTTTTTCTGCCGCCCGTCAGCATCATTTTGATGATGGCTCCGATCGTTTTGCCGCCACTCAAAGCGGCCGGCTTTGATCTGATCTGGTTCGGCATTCTGATGACCATTGTGATGGAAACCGGCCTGATTCATCCGCCCGTAGGTTTGAACATTTTTGTGATTAAAAACATCGCACCGGATATTCCACTCAAAGACATCATTTGGGGCGTCCTGCCGTTTGTCATCCTGATGTTGTTTGCAGTGGTCTTAATTTGTGTGTTTCCCCAGATCGCCACGGGCCTGCCCGATAGGGTGATGGGCTCTGTACTCATAGGACAATAAATCATGGGTACTGCATGGAATACACGTTCACAAAATCGTGACGCCCGCTTAAGGCGGGCCAGCGACGCGTTGGGTTCACGATTGCAAGGCCGCGTGCTACAGACCGATGCCATCGTTGAGCTGCTTGAAGCCGTGATCGAGCCGTTTGACCGCGTCTGTCTGGAGGGCAACAACCAGAAACAGGCCGATTTTTTGGCCAAATCACTGGTCAAGGTGGATCCGGCCCGTGTGCATGATTTGCACATGGTCCAATCCGTATTGGCACTGCCCGAGCATCTGGATATCTTTGAGTTGGGTATTGCACGGCGGCTGGATTTTTCATTCTCCGGTCCGCAAAGCGCGCGGCTCGCTACCTTAGTCTCAGGCGGGCGTCTGGAGATTGGGGCCATTCACACCTACCTTGAATTGTTTGGCCGCTATTTTGTGGACCTCACGCCCAAGGTGTCACTGATTGCAGCACACAGTGCCGATCGCCATGGCAATCTGTATACAGGCCCCAATACCGAGGACACCCCAGCGATTGTAGAAGCCACGGCCTTTAGCAGCGGTATTGTGATTGCGCAGGTCAATGAGATTGTTGATGAGCTGCCGCGCATCGACGTGCCAGCCGATTGGGTCAGCTTTGTGGTTAAAGCGCCGCGCCCGAATTTTATCGAACCCCTCTTTACGCGAGATCCGGCTCAAATCTCTGAAATACAGATATTGATGGCGATGATGGCCATCAAGGGCATCTACGCTGAGTACGGCGTGCAAAGTCTCAATCACGGTATCGGTTTTGACACCGCAGCCATTGAGTTGCTGTTGCCGACCTACGGAGAGTCCCTGGGTTTAAAGGGCAAAATCTGCCAGCACTGGGCACTGAATCCACACCCTGCCCTCATTCCCGCCATTGAAGCGGGTTGGGTTCAATCGGTACATTCGTTCGGGTCTGAGCTGGGCATGGAAGACTACATCGCCGCTCGCTCGGATGTATTTTTTACCGGGCCCGATGGCAGCATGCGGAGCAATCGGGCGTTTTGTCAGGCCGCAGGTCACTACGCCTGTGATCTGTTCATCGGCTCGACGCTGCAGATGGATTTAAGTGGCAATAGTTCGACTGCAACCTTGGGGCGAATATCAGGTTTTGGTGGGGCGCCCAATATGGGCGCTGATGCGAGAGGGCGTCGCCATTGCAGCGATGCGTGGCTCAAGGCGGGCCAACAGGCCCGTGAGGGTTTGACCGGGGCACGCGGTACGCCTCGCGGACAAAAACTGGTGGTGCAAATGGTCGAGACCTTCCGTGAGCATATGCAGCCGGCATTTGTTGAACGTCTGGATGCCTGGACCCTGGCCGAACAGGCCAAGATGCAACTGCCGCCCATCATGATCTATGGAGAAGACGTGACCCACGTCCTGACCGAAGAAGGTATTGCCAACCTCTTGCTGTGTCGCACCGATGAAGAACGAGAACAAGCCATTCGGGGTGTGTCTGGGTACACGCCGGTTGGGCTGGCACGCGATAAGCGCATGGTTGAAAACCTGCGTGACCGGGGCGTGATTCAACGAGCGACTGATTTGGGCATTGATCAGCGCGATGCAACGCGAAACCTGCTCGCAGCACGGTCGATGCGTGATCTAGTGCGAGCGTCCGGTGGTTTGTATGCGCCGCCCAAACGATTCAGAAACTGGTAATCCGCTGCCTGCCAGCACACGCTTGTTAATGGAATGAAGCGATGGATATTGGATTGGAAAAACTGCGTTTTAGTTTTAATGGAACGCAAAGCGTATCTCCTTTTACGCCGGCGGTGGTCGGCGTAGTGGGTTCCGGTAATTTGGAAGTGATGATTGAGTCGGTGCCCGGTGATCAATGCACAATTGAGATTGAAACCTCGGCGCGCGGATTTGACGCGGTGTGGAAAGCCGTGTGTGAAGATTTTCACGCACAGCATGATTTAAAGGGCATACGACTGTCCATCAACGACATGGGCGCAACACCCGCCGTGGTGAGTTTGCGTTTGCAACAGGCAGCGGCGGGGGTTCGATGATCACGATCAGTTACGCAGAGTGTTCTGCCCGCGAGCGGATCGCACACATGGTCGATGCCGGTACCTTCCACGAGTACTTGCCTCCCTCTGAACGTCAAACCAGTCCACATCTGGCTCAGCTGGGCGTTCCCTCATCGTTTGATGATGGGGTTGCCATTGGCCGTGCCGCCATTCTTGGTAAGCCCGTGTTGATTGCCGCCCAGGAAGGCGAATTCATGGGCGGAGGTGTGGGTGAGGTTCACGGTGCCAAGCTGGTGGGATTGTTCAAGCGCGCCCAGAGAGACAAACCCGCTGCCGTGATCGTGTTGGCCGAGTCTGGTGGTGTTCGGCTCCATGAAGCCAATGCCGGGCTGATTGGTGTGTCGGAGGTGATGCGTGCCCTGCTGGATGTTCGCGCAGCCGGTGTACCCGTGATTGTCCTGATTGGGGGTAACAACGGTTGTTTTGGCGGCATGGGCATTGTCGCGCGTTGCAGTGATCACATCATCATGAGCGATGTGGGGCGTCTGGCAATGTCTGGACCTGAAGTCATCGAAGCATCACATGGCGTGGATGAATTTGATGCCCGTGACCGTGCGCTGGTGTGGCGCACCACTGGGGGCAAACACCGCTACATCATGGGTGATTGCGATGAGCTGGTTGAAGACGACGTACAGGCGTTTCGAGAGGCGCTGATCAACGCCCTGTCGGCGATGACGCACTCGCGCGCATTAAGCATTCAATCTCTTGAGCTAGAGCATGCCGAGTTGCGGGCCCGTTTGACACAAACGCCCGCCGACGCGGATGCCTACGCGGTGTGGGCGGCGCGTGGCTGCAAAGATGTTCAACGTTTACCGGAGTTGTCGGTGGCAGAATTTAAAACCCAATTAGGGCCTCGTGGCCCGGCCGGAGCGAGGTAAATCATGCAGTGGACAGCAGTGGTCAACACCTTGTTTGGCACGGACCATTCGGTGCTCGCTAACGGTGATTTCTTAAGCGGGCATGCGCAGTTTGAAGGACAAACCATCAGCGTGATCGGTAGCACGGCCCATGCACCCATCGGCGTTGAGCTGGCACTGGCACAGGCGCGCTGCGTGCTTGATACCGTGACGCAGCATCCGGGCCGTCCGATCCTGATTCTGATTGATACCCAAGGTCAGCAGTTACGTCGGCGTGATGAATTGATGGGCATCAATCGTGCAATGGCCCACCTGGGGTGTTGTATTGATGTAGCCCGTCGGCAAGGGCACCGGGTCATTGGTCTGGTATACGACCAAGCGCTATCGGGCGGGTTTATCACCTCCGGTTTGATTGCCGATGCCTGCTACGCCTTGCCCGAGGCCGAAATTCGCGTAATGCGCATCCCGGCCATGTCGCGAGTAACCAAAATTTCTGAAGCACGTTTGACTGAACTATCTAAAAGCAACCCGGTGTTTGCTCCCGGCGTTGGCAATTATGTCAGTATGGGCGGTGTTCAGTCCGTGTGGGATGGTGATCTGAAGCAGGCGCTCCACGATGCATTGCAGGCGGAGGTGTCTGAGGACTCTCGAGCGCTGTTGGGCTTGCACAGGGGGGGGCGTCCCAAAGCGCACACCATCATACAAGCGGTCATCAATGCGGCTTGAACGCGGAGAGGAATCTCATGGATAAGCACCCTCCTGCATGGCTGGTTCGCCACGGTTTGGTCAAAGCGACTGGGCAGGCCTGGTCGAGGTGGTTGTCGATGTGTAGTGATCCGACCGATGTGCTGGTGCTGTCTCACTGGAAAGCCTTTGATTTACCGTTGATGGTGGTTCGTCAATGTGATGACGGGCAGCCATTGAATCTAGATGCCGTTGCGCTGGGCTTACCGGCTCCGACCCAGTGGGCGCGCAAGCGGATACCGCTGCGGATCGAGGCACAGGCGTTAAGTATTCATCCGGCCCACCCGCAACTGCCGACCTTGCAGGCCGTCGCTGGCACCTTGTGCGGCGAGTATGCGGTGCCTGCTCAGGCATTCATGAGGCAACTGGATGCACAGCTGCATACCGTAGGGGTATTGGCGCGTGTATATGGCAGTTATGGCTGGCAAACCATCACGGCATTGCCTTATGTGCATACCCGTTCTGATCTGGATTTGTGTTTGAGTGTGCAAGAGGCAGTACATGCCGATGCAGTGTGTGATGTTTTGCATCGGCTTGAGCCGACACAGCTCAACCAGCGCATGCGGGTGGATGGAGAACTGATTTTTCCGGACGGCACGGCCATCGCGTGGCGCGAGTGGAGCCACATGCGCCAAGGGCATATGTCCGAAGTGCTTATCAAGCGAATTGAGGGGTGCCGTCTGGTGGCGGCGAATCGGTGGGATCATGTGGCCGCCTGATCATCCTCATCATCAGCGATGGGTCTGCGACATCGACAATCCTGTTCAGTGGGAGGCCGGGTTGTTGTCAGACGCATCCCGTGTCTGGCAACCGGTGCTTTCTGATTTGGCGTATCTGGCCCCCGTTGCCTTATACAAGGAGCTGGTGCTTTACCCCAAGCCAGGGTTGGTGTCTTTGGTGGACAGCGGCAGTCATACGGATATGACGGCACACACGTTCATACGCAGCATCCATGCCCTGCGATCCTATTTTACGGACATGGTGCGGTTGGGCGCCGGTGGCAGCCTGTTTGCGGTGTTGCAGGACCGAGGTCTCCGTGCGGAAGCCGACATGCAGGCTGCGACGGGCGGCATCAATACCCACCGCGGCGGCATTTTTCTGATCGGTATGCTGTGTGCAGCCGCCGGGTTGACCACTCGTTTGCTACGTCCCATGACGGCTGGATCGTTGCGCCATGTATTGCTGAGTATGTGGGGAGATGAGTTGCTCGATAAAAGCCGTCAGGTGCGGCCCAATCACGGTTATCTGCTTGCGCAACGGCATGGTTTGCGCAGCGCCGCCCAGGAAGCGGCACTGGGTTTCCCGGCGGTGTTTGAGGTGGGTCTGCCGGCTCTGCAGCAGGCCCGGGACTTGGACATGAACGAAACACAGGGCTTAATACATACCTTCATGACCCTGATGCACCGACTGGACGATACCAATCTCGTACATCGGGGGGGTATGAACGGCTTGGTTTTTGCCCGGCAACAGGCGGCTGAGTTTTTGGCCAATACCGGCGCACAGCATCCGGAAGCGATCCCTCGCCTGCACCTCTTGCATCAACAGTTTGTCGAACGCCGATTATCGCCGGGCGGCTGCGCGGATGTACTGGCAGCCTGCTGGCTGGTGGATCGGTGGACGCATCGCTGTTCAAATCTCACAGCGCCCGTGGACAGGGTGTAAGCTCCGTGAGCCTAGGCATTGTCTTTTCGGGACAGGGATCGCAGCATCGGCACATGCTGCGGTTTTTGCCGGATGATGTGTTAAGCCCCCAATGGCGTGAACACGATGACGCAGCCGATCTGTTTGATAATCTGACAGCTCAACCTTTGCTGGCCCGTGTGCAAATGGCGACCTGGGATATGCTGCAGCCCCTCTTACCCCAACCGCTGGCCATGGCTGGTTATAGTGTCGGTGAGATGGCAGCCCTGTATGCATGTGGGTGCATGGCGCGTGAGGACGTGATGTCATTGACCCACCTCCGGGCCACCGTCATGAGTCAATGTGCCGATAAAGCACCTAGCGGGATGATGGCCACCAGCGGCCTCATGCTTGAGGAGTTGGTTCCGGTGGCGCAACAACATGGCATGTATCTGGCGATTCGGATCGGGCCCGATGCTGCGGTGTTCGGCGGCTTACGTCGCGATCTCCTGAGCTTTCAGAAGCGTGTCGAGGACATGGGTGCAAAGATAACCTGCCTGTCGGTATCGCTGGCCTCCCACACGCCTTTGATGGGCGATGCCACCCTGCCATTGACTGATCACCTGCAGCAGTTGCGACTGAACCGGCCGCAGACTCCTTGGGTCAGCAATTACACCGGTGACGTGGTGCTTGCACCGGCCTCCATTGCGAATGCCGTGATTGAGCAAACCACCCATACCGTGCTGTGGGATCACTGCATGCAAAGCCTGTACGAACGTGGCGTACGGTGTTTGCTGGAGATAGGTCCGGGACACAACCTGTCGCGGATGTACCGGGCACGATTTAATGATGTGACCAGTCGCAGTGCGGATGAGTTTTATACGCGTGACGCGCTGATTGCGTGGGTACACAGCGCCACCTGACATAAAAAAACAGCTGTGGCATGTACCACAGCTGTCCAATTCTCAGTCAAAAGATCACCCGGTGGTGCACCGGGCCTTAAGGAGAGACACAACAAAACAACTTAATGACCACCCGCGCCGCCCAGATAGGCTGCTTTAACAGCAGGGTCATTTTTCAGGCGATCGGCCGGCCCATGGACAGAGATGCGCCCGTTTTCCAGCACGTACCCATAGTCCGCGACGTTCAGCGCGGCGGCTGCAAACTGCTCGACAAGCAACATCGTTACCCCCTCGCTTTTTAAGCGGGAGATGATCTTGAACACCTCTTCGACCAGGATTGGTGCCAGACCCATGGAGGGTTCGTCCAGCAGCACCACATCCGGGTTCAGCATCACGGCGCGTGCCATCGCAAGCATCTGCTGCTCACCACCTGACAGGGTACCGGCCTGTTGGTTGCGGCGTTCTTTCAAACGCGGAAACAGCTCCATGGCCCGTTCCAGGTCGCGCTTGATATCACCCTTGGGGCGGCTGCCGGTAAAGCGCGGGAAGGCGCCCAGGATCAGGTTGTCGGTCACGCTCATGGTGGCAAAGACGCGACGACCTTCGGGCGAATGGGCCAGGCCCATTTTGGCGATGTTGTAGGACGGCAGGGATTCGATACGCTTGCCGCCCAGGCTGATCTCGCCCTGGGTGGGTTTGATCATCCCGGAGATGGCACGCATGGTGGTGGTTTTACCGGCACCGTTTGAACCAATCAGGGTAATGACCTTGCCTTTGGGCACTTCAATGGAAATATTATGAAGTACCTTGACCTGCCCGTAGCCTGCTTCAAGATTGCGAATAGATAACATGATGTGATTCCTTTTGCGGCGCTTTAAGCGGCTTCACCACCGAGATAGGCTTCAATCACCTTCTCGTCGGCCTGCACTTCTGCAGGTAAGCCTTCTGCAATTTTCTGACCGAAGTCCAGCACGGTGACCTTGTCGCAAATCGACATCACAACGTCCATGTGGTGTTCGATCAGGATCACGGTGATGCCGTGGGTCCGTACCTTGCGGATAATGGCGATCAACTCCTTGATGTCCGGGGCGGTCAGGCCAGCGGCTGGCTCATCGAGCAGCAGCAAGCGAGGGTCCAGTGCCAGTGCGCGGGCAATTTCCAGCAGACGCTGTTTACCGTACGGCAGGTTGCGGGCTTCTTCCATCGCCAGCGACGACAAGCCTACAAACTCCAGCAGGTTCATGGCGCGGGCGCGGGCTTCCTGCTCTTCGTTTTTGTTGCGAGGTGTCTTGAGGGCCACATCCACAAAGTGACTGTTAAAGGTGTGATGCAGACCCACCAGCACGTTTTCCAGGGCAGTCATTTCACCGAAGAGCTGAACGTTTTGGAATGTACGGGCAATACCCTTTAGCGCGATGTCTGAGGAGGTGCGGCCTGCGATGGCATCGTCCACAAACTGAATCGAACCTGCGGTTGGAATGTAAATACCGGTCAGCACGTTCATCATGGTCGATTTACCGGAGCCGTTGGGACCGATCAGACCGTGAATGGTGCCCCGCTTGACAACCAAATCCACCTGGTTGAGGGCTTTTAGACCGCCAAACTGCATGAGGATTTGTTTGGCCTGCAGAATGTTTTCAGGTCCGCCTTGAGTGGCTGCAGACACTGCGTCACGGCCATCTACGGGGGGGGCAGGTTCCATCACACGGCCACCGCGCAGCAAGTCTCGGGCTTTACGGACAAAGCCAACAATACCGTCTTGCAGGTAGTACACCACAAACAGGATCATCAGACCGAAAATGCTCAGGCGCCAGTCAGTGATGTTTTGCAACCAGTAAGAAAATACCACCAAGCCGACGGTACCTATCACAGGGATGGCCAGCTCTTTGGGCTCAGCGATTTTGCGGCTAATGGCTACCACGGCACCTACGGCAACGATCACAGCCAATACCACGGCAACTACACGGAAGATTTCAATATCATCCAGCAGCTTGGGCAACATCACGATGATGATCGAGCCCAAAATGGCGCCCATGCGGGTTTTACGGCCACCCATGATAATCGCCAGCAAGAACAGAATGGTCAGTTCGAAGTTATAGGTGTTCGGAGAAATGTACTGCTCCGAGTAGGAGTACAAAGACCCGGCCAAACCGGCCAAGCCGGCACTGATCACAAACGCGTAGACCTTGTACTTGTATACCGACACGCCCATACAGTCAGAGGCCACGGGGCTGTCCCGCAACGCTTCAAACGCACGGCCCAGATGGGATTTAAGGATGCGGTGTACAAAAATCAGGCTCAGCGCCAAAAAGCCGGTCACGATCCAGAAAAATTCCTTTTCGCCGATCGGGCCGCTGCCCAGATCGGGTTTGGGGATTTTCAAACCCATGGGGCCTTCGGTCAGGAAGGTCATTTCGTTGATCAGGATCTGGATGATGGTCCCGAATGCCAATGTCACCATCGCCAGATACGGTCCGGTGACCCGCAAGGCGGGCAAGGCCAGGATGGCGCCAAAGACGGCTGTGACTGCAATTGCGGCAGGCACACACACCCATACCGGTGCACCCATGTGGAAAAACAGCACACCTGCTGTGTAGGAGCCCACACCGAACAAGCCGGCATGGCCCAACGAAACCTGGCCGGTGTAGCCCACCACAATATCTAAGCCAAACAGCAAGATGGCGTAGATCATGATGGTTTCAACGAGGTGAATGTAGTACGGGTTGTGAATGGCCAGCGGGAACGCTGCCAGTGCGGCAAAGCCCAGTACGGCCGGAATAATTTGAGTGGCCTTCATGCTTACACCTTCTTGATGGCTAATTTACCGAACAGGCCGGCAGGTTTAATGGCCAGAACCAACAGCAGCAGCACCAGTCCTGGAACGTCTTTGTAGCCTGTGGAGATGTAAAACCCCGTGGTGGTTTCTGCGACACCCAAAATAATGCCACCCACCACAATACCCAGACCGCTGGTCAGGCCGCCGATAATGGCAACCGCAAAGGCCTTCAAGCCCAGCACTGCACCCATCGTGGCGCCGGTCAGTGTCAACGGCGCGATCAGAACACCGGCCAGCGCAGCCGTCAGTGATGACAGGGCATACGAGAAGGTGATCACCAAGCCGGTGTTGATACCCATCAAGGCCGCAGCGTCGCGGTCATTGGAGGTTGCAACCACCGCTTTACCGTAAATGGTTTTGCGGTTGAAAAATTCAACCGCCAGCATCATCGCCAGCGCACCGACGACCACCAGTACTTCCATCGGCAAAATGTTGCCGCCCAGAAGCTTCATGGGTGATTCGGGCAGGGGTGACGGGAATTTCAGATCGTCACGGCCCCATACGTTTTCGGCGACGTTCTTGAAAATAATGCCCAACGCAATGGTGGACATGATCCAGCCAAATTCAGATTTGATCTTGATCGCTGGCCGAACGCCAATACGCTCAACCAAGCTGCCCTGGAACAAACCAAAGACGCAGACAATCGGGAGCATGAGCCAGTAATTGAGGCCAAAACGATCCACCATTGACAGGCCGACCAATGCGCCAAGCATCAGTGCTTCGCCCTGTCCGAAGTTTAGGGTGCCGGATGTTGCAAACGTTAACTGATAACCAAATGCAATGACTGCATAGATCATCCCGAGTGCAATACCGCTGTAGACAAGCTGTAGGAGAATTTCCATGATGGGGAGTACCAACAAAAATGGGACGAAAAAAATGGGCAGAGTCTTGTGGACCCGCCCATTCTTGATGACAAATTACTTCTTGCCTTGTTTCAGCTGGTTTTTGACCGCTGAGGCATCTTTCACACGAACTTCAGACGCTTTTTTCTGATCGTCCGTGTAGGCATAGACCACTTTACCGCCCTTGACTTCACCCATGACCGGAATATTGGCCGTGATGGCTTCGTGGTCATCCTTGGTAAATGGGTGGTTGTAGGTGGTCACAACGCCTTCTACGGGAGTCTTCAGATCTTCCAGTGCCGCTTTGATTTTTGGACCATCGGTGCACTTGCACTGTTCCATCGCTGCCTTGAGCAGATAGATCGAGTCGTAACCCTGAGCCGCCGATACAGGAGAGTCGATACGGTTGTTCTTGGGTTTGAAGTTCTTCAGGTAGCTGATGATGAACGCTTGACGCTTGGGTGTGGTCGGTTCCTGAATGAAGGTCTGTGGCATGCGTGCACCTTCACCGCCAGGGCCGGCGTTGTCGATGTAGTTGGCCATCGACAGCGTCCAGCTGCCGATCATCGGGACTTTCCAGCCCAGCTTGGTCATGCCGTTGGCGATCTGTGCCAGCTCAGGTCCGATGGCGTAGGTCAGGATCGCTTCTGCACCGGCTTCTTTGGCCTTGAGCAGCTGCGCGGTCATGTCCACATCCTTGATGTTGAATTTCTCTGTAGCGACGGGCTTGATGCCTTTTTGCTCCAGGGCTTTTTCCAGGTCGGCACGACCGAGCTGACCGTAGTTGGTTGAGTCCGCCAGAATGGCTACTTTCTTGAATCCGCGACGGACCACGGCCTCCTCAACAATCATTGGGGCCTGGATGCTGTCGTGTGCTGCGTTTCGGAAAATATAGTTTTCGGGTTGGTCAGTAAACTGCTTGGTAACGATTGAACCGGTTGCCACGTTATTCATGACCGGAATTTTGGCTTCCTGGTAAAAACGCTGGGCAGCCAGTGATACACCGGTGTTGATAAAACCGACGGTGGCCGTTACTTTTTCCTTATTGATCAATTCCTGGGCGATCTGAACGCCGCGTTCGTTTTTGGCTTCGTCGTCGCGCTCAACCAGCTGGATCTGACGACCCATGATGCCGCCGGCCTTGTTGATTTCTTCGGTCGCAAGACGCACACCGTCGCGCATGCTCACACCCATCGACGATGAACCGCCTGTGTAAGGACCGGACACGCCGATCTTGATGGGATCCGCCGCGTAAGAACCTGTTGCCATCACACCCAAAGCGACCGCTGCAAATAATGTTTTCATTTTGAATTGCATTCTTCTCTCCTTACTTCTTTTGATCTGAATTTCGGTAAATACGGCGTGTTCCATCAGTAGAGACACACAGTTGGCACGACAGTAATTCAGTGGATCAAGAGTTTCATCGGGGAATACCCTCAAGCTAGGGAATATCCTGATGGGTTCGGGGGCTTGTGGCCGTGGCATGACGATTGCTTGCTCAATGAGCACCATCCATCACCTTAACCATTCATGCCTTACCCCCACCCTGCCATCGACCGGGGGGCGTGCCTGCCTACCACCCCACAGACACCCGACGGCGCTGCCACGCAGCGGGTGGTCAAGATCAGGCGCGACTACAACACCTGGGCTGCCAATGAGTCGCTGGAAGATTACGCGCTCCGGTTTACGCCACGCAGCTTTCGCAAATGGTCGGAAATTCAGGTGGCCAATACCGCGTTTGGTGCTGCCTCATTTCTGGTGCTGGAGGCCGTGGGTGCGACCATGCTGGTCAACTATGGGTTCATCAATACCTTTTGGGCGATTCTGGCAACGGGTTTGATTATTGTGCTGACGGGCATTCCGATCAGTTACTACGCAGCCACGTATGGCGTAGATATGGACTTGCTGACGCGGGGAGCGGGGTTTGGGTATATCGGTTCGACCATTACCTCACTGATCTACGCATCATTTACGTTTATCCTCTTTGCGCTCGAGGCGGCCATCATGGCCTATGCGCTGGAGTTGTATTTCGGCCTGTCGCCTCCGGTGGGTTATCTGGTGTGTGCCTTGGTGGTCATTCCTCTGGTGACCCACGGTGTGACCTTGATCAGTCGCTTGCAGATCTGGTCCCAGCCCTTGTGGCTGGTTCTTTTGGCCCTCCCCTATGTGTTTGTGTTTGCCAAACACCCGACGGTGCTGCAAGACATCCAAACTTATGCTGGTGCCCAACAGAGTGCATCTTGGGCGATGCCCGCTTTTGGTGCGGCATTAACCATCGGTGTTGCCCTGATTACGCAAATGGGCGAGCAGGTCGATTACCTGCGCTTTATGCCCCCTCGCACCCAAGACAATACCGGTCGTTGGTTTGGCGGTATGTTGATGGGGGGCGTAGGCTGGATTTTTATGGGTGTGTTCAAGATGATAGGTGGCGCCCTGCTCGCGTATCTGGCTTTGCAGGCACTGGTGCCCCAAGCCAAGGCCGTGGATCCAAACCAAATGTATTTTCTGGGATTTATGCAGGTGTTTGAGTCACCCCGTGTGGCGCTGGCAGTTACCGCCTTGTTTGTGATCATCTCCCAGTTAAAAATTAACGTCACCAATGCGTATGCAGGGTCATTGGCATGGTCCAACTTTTTTGCACGCCTGACGCACAGCCATCCGGGGCGGGTGGTCTGGGTGGTGTTCAACACACTGATTGCGCTGGTGTTGATGGAGCTGGACATGTTCCAGGCACTTGGACAGGTGCTGGGCCTGTATTCCAATGTGGCGGTGGCCTGGATTGTGACGGTGGTTGCTGACCTGATGATCAACAAGCCCTTGGGGCTCAGCCCCCGGGGGATTGAGTTTAAGCGGGCCTATTTATATGACATCAACCCGGTGGGGGTGGGGTCGATGTTGATCGCATCGACGGTATCTGTGCTCGCGTTTCTGGGCGTGTTCGGAGGCATGGCGCAATCGCTGTCGGCGTTTATCGCGATGGGCTGTGCGCTGGTGTGCTCGCCCCTGATTGCCTGGTTGACGCACGGCAAATACTACCTGGCGCGGGAGCCGGCCGATGACACGGGTCAACCTGTGCGTTTGAAAGCCCGCCACGATATTTGCTGCATCTGCGAGAAAGCCTATGAAGGCGAAGACATGGCGTATTGCCCGGCTTATCAGGCGAGTATTTGCTCCTTGTGTTGTTCGCTCGATGCCCGGTGCGATGATTTGTGCAAGCCCCACGGTCGCATTGCAGCCCAGTGGACCGCCATACTCAAGTCGGTGGTACCGCAAAGCTGGTGGCGGTTGATGGAGTCGGGCCTGGGCCGTTACTTATTGCTGATGGGTTTGCTCTTGCCAGTGGTGGCCATGGTGCTGGGATTGATTTTTTACCATCAACGTTTGTCGGCTGGTCCCCAGCCTCCCGGGTTTGAACATCATTTGGAACAGATTTTTATCCGTTCCTTTGCGTCGCTGTCGCTGGTGTGCGGTGTGGTGGTATGGGTGCTGGTCTTGACACACAAAAGCCGTACGGTGGCTCAGGAGGAGTCCAATCGCCAAACCTTTTTGCTCATGCAGGAAATTGACTCACACCGCAAAACCGATGAGCAATTACAAAAGGCCAAACAAGGCGCCGAGTTGGCCAATCAGGCCAAGAGCCGTTATGTGACAGCCATCAGTCACGAGCTCAGAACCCCGTTAAACAGCATCCTGGGCTATGCACAAATTCTGAATGATGATTTGTCGATTCCGGAACATCGTCGGCAGGCCGTTAGCGTAATCAAACGTAGCGGTGAACATTTATTGTCATTGATTGAAGGCACACTGGATATTGCCCGCATCGAAGGGGGGCGGCTCACCCTGGAGACTGCCCCGTTGGACTTCCCGGCTTTGCTCACGGAGCTGACGCAACTGTTTGAAGTCCAGGCGCAACGTAAAGGCATCGAGTTTGCGTTTGTCGTAGACGGCAAGTTGCCCGCGTGTGTACGCACTGACGAAAAACGCTTGCGGCAAATCCTGATCAATGTGATTGGCAACGCGGTTAAATTCACACGGATGGGACGGGTCGCGTTGCGGCTTAAATATGGACGAGAGATGGCGGTGTTTGAGATTGAGGACACTGGGCCGGGCATTGCGGCCGATGAGTTGAACCGCATTTTTGAACCTTTTGTGGTAGGAGTGCACAGCGTCGGATCCGCTGGCGGCAGTGGACTGGGTCTGACGATCAGCAAAATGCTTGTGGATTTGATGGGTGGAGAAATGACCGTGCACAGCCAGGTGGGTGTGGGGACTACTTTTCGTATTCGTCTCTTTTTACCGCAAGTGCATCAGGGCAGCGAGCAAGGGTTGACCGAACGTCATCGGCGGCAAGGCTACCTCGGACCACGGCGGCAAGTGCTGGTGGTCGATAATGAAAAAGTAGACCGGGAGCTGATGATTAATGTGCTGTTGCCCATGGGATTTGAGGTATACACCGCCGCCAGTGGGATGCAATGCATCGAGATGCTGACCTACCTCAAACCCGATGTGATTTTGATGGACCTAGCGATGCCCGGCATGGACGGCTGGCAAACCATAGACCACATCCGCAAGCACACCGATTGCAAGGCACACGTAGCCGTCGTGTCTGCCAACGCGTTTGATAAGCACATTGATAACCCAGTCGGCTTGGAGCCCAAACATTTTATTCTCAAGCCGGTGCGCATCAACCGATTGCTCGACTGGTTGGGCGAATCCCTGGGGCTGGAATGGACCTACGAACAACCGCGCCCAACTGATCAGGCGATCAAGCCGTTGATAAGCCTACACGATGACCGGGCTGAGTTACCAGAGCGTCCAGCGATCAAACCCCTTGAGCAAATGATTGCCATGGGTTATCTCAAAGGCATTTTGCGAGAACTGGATACGCTAGAGAAAGACCAGCGGGCGTCGGAATCCTTTTTGACGACCATGCGCCATCTGGCGCGAACTTTTCAGTTTGAAACCATGCAAAACGTATTAAAGCGAGTCCATGATGCGTGAGCCCCCGAGCGGACAGATGGTCCTGATTGTTGATGATGCGCCGGATAACCTCGCGGTGATGCATGATGCACTGGACGAGTCAGGCTACCAGGTACTGGTGGCCACCAGTGGCGAAACCGGTTTACAACGTGCCCGGGCCAATTCACCCGACCTGATTTTACTTGATGCCATGATGCCGGGCATGGATGGCTTTGAAGTAGCCCGTCGATTAAAAGCAGACCCGGCCACCGAGCATATTCCGATTATTTTCATGACGGGGTTAACCGAGACTGAACACGTGGTGGCGGCATTCGAGGCCGGTGGAAGTGATTATGTCAGCAAGCCGATTCGTCCGATGGAGGTGCTGGCCCGCATGGCGGCGCAACTGCACAGTGCACGGATGGTGCATCAGGCGCGCACCGCCATGGATGCCTTTGGGCATGCGACCCTGTCGGTTGAGGCGGCGACCGGACGCATCGTTTGGCAAACACCCCTGGCCCGCAAATTGATGGCGGAGTACTTTACGCCCGGCTGCGATGTATTGCCCGATCGTGTGCAAAACTGGGCCCGGCAATCTATCGCGGCACGCGCGCAGGGGCAGGAGGTCCCGCCGTTGTCGATTATTCAAAGTGCGCGGCGCTTGAGTTGTTCGATACATGCACCCGTGGACCAGTCTGAATGGCTCTTTGTGTTGTATGAGGAGTCTGATGCCGCGTTGCTCGACGCCATGATGTATGCCTTTAAGCTGACTGTTCGCGAGTCCGAGGTTCTGTACTGGGTGATCAAGGGCAAAACCAACCGCGACATTGGCGATATTTTGGGTACCAGCCCACGGACAGTGAACAAGCATCTTGAACATGTTTTCGAGAAGCTGGGTGTTGAAACCCGTACGGCAGCCGCTGCGCTGGTGATGCAAAAGGTGCGCTCGCTGGCACAGCCACAAAGCGCAGCTGCTTGAACTAAAAAGGACCTATACGCAATCTAACGTATTTTGCATCGCAGCAACTCTCCCTAAGCTACAGGTTCAACCTTTTCTCACTCGGAGAGTTCTCGATGAATTCACGTCGTTCGTTTACCAAAAAGATGTCTGTGCTGGCTGCTGGGCTGGCAGTGATGGGTAGTGTATCGGTGTCTGCAGTCGCGGCGGATACCATCAAGGTCGGCATTTTGCATTCCCTCTCCGGCACCATGGCCATCTCGGAGAACGCGCTGAAAGAAACTGCGTTGATGACCATTGAAGAAATCAACGCCAAGGGTGGCGTGATGGGTAAAAAGCTCGAACCCGTGGTGGTGGACCCCGCCTCCAATTGGCCATTGTTTGCAGAAAAATCTCGCCAGCTGCTGTCCAAAGACAAAGTCGCCGTGGTCTTTGGATGCTGGACATCCGTATCCCGCAAATCGGTATTACCTGTCTTCAAAGAGCTTAACGGGCTGCTGTTTTACCCTGTGCAGTACGAAGGCGAAGAACTTGAAAAAAACGTGTTCTATACGGGCGCAGCACCTAACCAGCAGGCCATTCCTGCGGTTGAGTACCTGATGAGCAAGGAAGGCGGCAGTGCCAAGCGCTTTGTGCTGTTGGGCACCGACTATGTGTACCCACGAACCACCAATAAGATTTTACGTGCCTTCCTCAAATCCAAAGGTGTGGCCGATGCTGACATCATGGAAGAGTACACACCGTTTGGTCACAGTGATTATCAAACCATCATTGCCAAGATCAAAACTTTCTCGGGCGAAGGTAAGAAGACTGCTGTCATTTCAACCATCAATGGCGACTCCAATGTGCCCTTCTATAAAGAGTTGGGTAATGCAGGCTTAAAAGCCAAAGATGTACCGGTGGTTGCATTCTCGGTGGGTGAAGAAGAGTTGCGTGGTGTGGATACCAAGCCGCTGGTGGGTCATCTGGCCGCGTGGAACTACTTCATGTCGCTGAAGAATCCGCAGAACACGGCGTTCATCAAAGAATACAAGGATTGGGCCATCAAGCAAAAACTGCCCAACGCGGACAAGGCTGTGACCAACGATCCAATGGAAGCGACTTACATTGGCATTCACATGTGGAAGCAGGCGGTTGAAAAAGCCAAATCGACCGATGTGGACAAGGTGATTGCTGCCATGGGTGGTCAGAGTTTCAAGGCACCGTCCGGCTTTACCGTGAAGATGGATGAGAAAAATCACCATCTGCACAAACCGGTATTCATCGGTGAAGTCAAAGCCGATGGTCAGTTCAATGTGGTGTGGAAAACACCGGCCCCGGTACGAGCTGCCCCATGGAGCCCTTACATTCCGGGCAACGACAAGAAAAAGGACGAACCCGAAGCCAAGTAAACACCCGGTTGCCAAAGCTGCGTGATGGCAGCTTTGGCCTGATTGGTGAATACAACGCGCAGAAAGTGCCTTGATGAAAATCCTTTTGACCTATCTGGTGGTGTGGGCTTGTGTGTCCATCGTCGGACTCACCCCTGCTGTGGCAGCGCTTGATGCACCGGCGATTGCCCAATTGGGCACCAATGACACCGATCAAAAAGTCAGCGCGATTCGCACACTCGTGGCCACAGCCAAAGCGGCAGACGATATGGTCCTGCTGGATCGACTGATGAATGCGCTTAGTCAGGATGCCGCTTACAAAACAGGGTCACACATCGTATTTGTTGAAAACGACAAAGCATTTGATGCCATCACGGGCGCCGCATTGGGCGTGCTGCCGGCCGATGCCGAGGGTGTGGTGGCTAACAGCCGCCTGCGTGCAGAGATCGACAACACCATTGCCATTACCCATCTGCGTCACAAAGATAAAGCAGTTCGTCTGGAGGCGGCCAAAGCCTTACAGACCGAGTTGGATATCAGTGCCATGGCCCCGCTCAAACAAGCCTTGGATGCTGAACAAGACGCACAGGTCAAAGCGCTGATTGCCTTGGCCTATGCACAAGCCAGCCTGCAGTCGCCCGATGCCGCCGCCCGTATAGCGGCCATTGAATTATTGGCTGACAACGCAGGCCCCAACGTGAAAACAACGCTGCTTGGGTTTTTGGAAAAATCCGGTGATAACTTCCGCGAACCCGATCCCGCAGTGCGAGACGCGGCCCAAACGGCCCTGCGCGCGATTGAGCGTCGGCTCATGTATGCCGAATGGGGAGGTCGTATTTTTTCCGGGTTGTCATTGGGTTCGATTTTGTTGCTGGCTACCTTGGGTTTGGCTATTACCTACGGTGTGATGGGCGTGATCAATATGGCCCACGGCGAGTTTCTGATGATCGGCGCCTACACCACGTACGCGGTGCAAAGCGCGTTTCGCCTGTATGCGCCGCAGTGGCTCGATGCCTATGTGCTGGCTGCCATTCCAGTGGCATTTGTCGTGACGGCGGTGATTGGCATGACGATAGAACGCCTGATTATTCGTCACCTGTACGGACGCCCGCTGGAAACCTTGCTTGCGACCTGGGGCATTAGCCTGGCCCTGATACAGGCGGCGCGCGTGGTGTTTGGTCCGCAAAACGTAGAGGTGGCCAATCCGTCCTGGTTATCCGGTGGGCTGAGTATGGCGGTCGGTGTGGTGCTGCCCTGGAACCGTGTGGCCATCATGGGGTTTTCAGTGGCGGTGTTGGTCCTGATGTGGGCTTTGATGAATCTGACACGCCTTGGCATGTTTGTACGCGCCGTGACGCAAAACAGGACGATGGCCGGTTGTGTGGGCGTGCACACTGCGCGTGTGGACACCGTGGCATTTGGCTTGGGAACCGGTATTGCCGGCTTGGGCGGGGTGGCCTTGTCGCAGATTTCGAACGTGGGGCCTGACATGGGTCAGGGCTACATTGTCGATACGTTCATGGTGGTGGTGCTCGGCGGTGTGGGCCAGTTGGCGGGTGCCGTGTGGGCGGCGATGGGGCTTGGCATTCTCTCGAAATTTCTGGAAGGTGCAACCGGCGCGGTGGTGGCAAAAATTGTGGTGCTGCTCTTGATCATTGTGTTTATTCAAAAACGTCCACAAGGCATTTTTGCCTTGAAGGGCCGATTCGCGGATCAGTGAGGCCAGCATGAACCCTTCGCAACAACGATTACTGCCCAACAGCCTGCTGGCGCTGATTGCCCTGTTGCTGATGGCGGTGCCGATACTTCATCTGTTGGTGCCTGAATCCAACCCCCTGCACCTGTCTGACTATTTTGTAACCCTAACCGGGAAAATCCTCTGCTATGCGATTGTCGCTGTGGCGCTGGATCTAGTGTGGGGTTTCGGTGGCATTTTATCGCTGGGCCACGGCTTGTTTTTTGCGCTCGGTGGCTATGCATTTGGCATGTACCTGATGCGCCAGATCGGGCGTGATGGCAGCTATCAGAGTGACCTGCCCGATTTCATGGTGTTTCTGGACTGGAAAGAATTACCTTGGTATTGGCAAGGTACCGATTCGTTCCTCTGGACGGTATTGCTGGTCTTGGTGGTGCCCGCGCTGATTGCCTTTGTATTTGGATTCTTTGCTTTCCGGTCACGCATCAAGGGTGTGTATTTTTCGATCATTACCCAAGCCATGACGTATGCAGCGATGTTGCTGTTTTTCAGAAACGAAACCGGCTTTGGTGGCAACAACGGCTTTACGGATTTCAAACGCATTCTGGGTTTTAGCATCACCTCGCCCATCACCCGTGTGGTGCTGTTTGAAGTGTCTGCCCTGGTGTTGCTCGGCTGCCTGATACTGGCTGGTTGGTTGATGCGATCAAAGTTTGGTCGTGTGCTGACCGCCATTCGTGATGCAGAGTCGCGAGTCATGTTCATCGGTTATAACCCGCTCTGGTACAAGCTGTTTGTGTGGACACTCTCGGCCATGATGTGTGCGATGGCGGGCGCTTTGTATGTGCCTCAGGTGGGGATCATCAACCCGTTCGAGATGTCTGTGGGTAATTCAATCGAGATGGCCATCTGGGTGGCAGTGGGCGGGCGCGGCACCTTGATGGGTGCGGTGATTGGTGCATTTGTCGTGAACCTGGCCAAGAGCTTTTTCACAGTGTCTTTCCCCGAGTACTGGTTGTTCCTTCTGGGTGCGATTTTTATCGGCGTTACGCTCTATTTGCCCCACGGATTGATGGGCCTGTGGAAGTCACTGCGAGCGAGGTTGGCATGACCCTTCATACACCGGGTGCATTGGACACCTCTCACCACGTCATTTTGTATCTTGAAGAGATCACCGTCAGCTTTGATGGGTTTCGCGCCTTGAACCATTTGAGTCTGTCAATTGATGCGGGTGAACTGCGTTGCATCATCGGTCCGAATGGGGCCGGTAAAACCACGATGATGGATGTGATCACCGGAAAGACACGTCCGGACAGTGGCAAGGTTTTTTTTGGTCAAACGATTGATTTGAGCCGTCTGCGTGAACCTGAAATTGCACACGCAGGCATCGGCCGCAAGTTTCAAAAGCCCACCGTGTTTGAACAGCATTCGGTGTTCGACAATCTCGAACTGGCCATGAAGGCAGACAAGCGTGTACGCCAGAGTGTTTTTGCACGACTGAACTCGGAGGCCTTGGACCGAATTGCGGATACCTTAAAGACGGTACATTTAGCCGATCACGCAGATCGCCCGGCGGGCTTGTTGTCGCACGGTCAAAAGCAATGGCTTGAAATCGGGATGTTGTTGATTCAAGAGCCCAAGTTACTGCTGCTCGATGAGCCTGTTGCAGGCATGACGGACGATGAAACCATGCGGACCGCCGAGCTGTTCTTAACACTGGCCGGTCAACACTCACTGGTCGTGGTTGAACATGACATGGCCTTTGTTGAAAAACTCGGTGGCAAGGTGACCGTGCTGCACGAGGGCTCCGTGCTGGCCGAGGGCCCGTTGTCGGTGGTGCAAAACGATGCGCGGGTCATCGAAGTGTATTTGGGGAGATGAGCATGCTCACCGTTGAAAATCTCAATCAGTATTACGGTGGCAGTCACATTCTGCGCAACCTCTCGTTTACCTGTGAACCGGGGAAAATCACCACCTTGCTGGGTCGTAATGGCGTGGGTAAATCGACCCTGCTCAAATGCCTGATGGGTGTGGTGCCTGCAGCCTCGGGCAGCATTCAATTCAATGGTCAGGATATCAGCCGCAGCCCCTCCTATGAACGTGTACGTGCCGGCATCGCGTACGTGCCTCAGGGGCGGGATGTGTTTCCGCGTTTAACCGTGCACGAAAACCTCCTGATGGGGCTTGCGCCCTGTACAGGCAGTACGCCCATCCCGGCCCGCATTTTTGACATGTTTCCGGTGCTCAAACAGATGATGCGTCGCCGGGGAGGGGACTTATCAGGCGGCCAGCAACAACAACTGGCGATTGGACGCGCCTTGGCGATGGGTCCGAAGTTGCTGATTTTGGACGAACCCACCGAGGGGATTCAACCGTCCATCATCAAAGACATCGAACGTGCCATTCGAACACTGGCATCAACGGGTGAGATGGCCATTTTGCTGGTGGAGCAATACTACGATTTTGCGGAGTCACTGTCCGATCACTACCTCCTTATGGAACGGGGCGAGATCATCATGCGTGGGCAGGGCCAACACATGAAGCGCGATGGCGTATTACAGGCCATGGCCGTATGACAGCCGCCACAGCCCTTCGAGCCTCGACAATCACTCTGCCCACCACGGGCTGGTTGGCACGGCTGGAGTTGGGTTTTAAAACGGCGACGCAAGCACACGATAAAACCGTGATGAGTCACTGTTTGCATGAGGGTCCCTTGCGGGTGCAAAAAGCGCTGTACCCCGAAGGGGATGCGGTGTGCCATGCCATTGTGTTGCACCCGCCCAGCGGTGTGGTGGGTGGCGATGAATTGAACCTGTCGATTCGTGTTGAGTCGGGCGCGCATGCGTTCCTCACGTCACCCGGTGCGGCCAAGTGGTATCGGTCAGCCGGTTTGACGGCGCATCAAACCATCCGGTTTGAGGTGGCAGATCACGCCGTGTGCGAGTGGTTGCCACAAGACACCCTGGTGTATGACGGCGCACAGGCGTGCTGGTCAACCACGATTGCCCTGCAAGGCACCGGTGTATTTATCGGATGGGACATCACCGGCTTTGGCCGCACGGCGCATGGTGAAACCTTTGCACAGGGCTTGCTGGCCAGCACCACCCGGATTGAACGGGATCAGCAACTGCTCTGGATTGAACGCGCCCGTATCCATGGAAGTGATTCACTGTTGCAGGCCGCTGCCGGATTGCGATCCAACCCAGTCATGGGTACGTTGATGATTGCATCAACACGCTTGGACGACAGCGATGACAACTCCGACCGTGATGCACTTAAGGCGTTGGCCCGCGCTGCGCTGGCCGATGCGCCCTACGCAGGTCTGACCTGTTTGCCGGGTGTGCTGGTGGTGCGTTGCATCGCCTCTCATGCCCGTGATGTCAAAGAACGTCTGACACATGTGTGGCAGCACTTGCGAGAGCCTTTGACCGGCCGCCCACCGATGCGCCCGCGCATTTGGGCCACCTAATCCACTTAACCGAATCAACCCAACCGGATTCAGACCCCCATGGAACTGACCCCACGAGAAAAAGACAAGCTGCTGATATTTACCGCTGCCCTGTTGGCCGAACGACGCAAGGCGCGCGGACTGTTGCTCAACTATCCCGAATCGGTGGCGTATATCACTGCTGCCATCATGGAAGGTGCCCGCGATGGTCGCACCGTCGCTCAGCTGATGCACTACGGTACGACGCTGCTCAGCCGTGCCGATGTGATGGAAGGCATACCAGAGATGATTCCTGACATACAGGTCGAAGCCACCTTTCCGGACGGGACCAAACTGGTCACGGTGCATCAACCGATTGTCTGATCACCGACTTGACTACACAACACCTAAGGAGGATTGCCATGATTCGACTCAAACCCTATACCCTGCCCGTCACGGGTGTGTTGATGTTCAATACGGCGCATGCGCTGGCACACCCGGGTCCGCATGAAGAAACCACCCTGTATGAAGCACTGGTGCACTGGGCGAGCAATCCCGATCATTTGGGCATGCTGGTGGCAGCGATTGCCGTGCTTGCCGTCATCAAATCCTTATGGCCCGGTGAGCGTGACAAATCATGACTCCCGGCGAACTGTTCATCGAGGAGGGCAACATCACGCTCAACGCCAACCGCGCAACGGTCAGCGTTGATGTCGCCAACACGGGCGACAGGCCGGTGCAGATTGGCTCGCACTTTCATTTTTACGAAGTCAATGAGGCCCTGCATTTTGAGCGTGACAAAGCGCTGGGGTTCAGACTCGACATTGCAGCGGGTACCGCCGTCCGTTTTGAGCCCGGACAAACACGCACGGTGCAATTGGTCGCGTATGGCGGCAGCCGGATTGTGTACGGTTTTCGCGGCCTGGTCAGCGGAGCGCTGCCTGATGCAGGTGGCCCTGTCGGAGCACAACCATGAGCACCACGATCGGTAAGCGCGCTTATGCAGAAATGTTTGGCCCGACGACGGGTGATCGCATTCGTCTGGCCGATACGGCACTGATTGCACAGGTCGAGCATGACTTTACGGTGTACGGGGATGAAGTCAAGTTTGGTGGTGGAAAGGTCATTCGAGATGGCATGGGACAGGGGCAGCGGGTGTCGTCCCAGGTGTGCGATACGGTGATTACCAATGCGCTGGTGATTGATTACACCGGTATTTTCAAAGCGGACATCGCCATTAAAAATGGTCGTATCAGCGGCATTGGCAAAGCGGGTAATCCGGATGTTCAACCCGGTGTCTCCATCGTGATTGGCCCGGGTACGGAAGTCATTGCCGGTGAAGGGATGATCGTGACGGCCGGTGGGGTGGATACACACATTCACTTTATTTGCCCCCAGCAAATTGAAGAGGCCTTGTGCTCGGGTGTGACCACCATGATCGGCGGTGGCACAGGCCCAGCCACTGGGACGTTTGCGACCACCTGCACCCCTGGCCCCTGGCATATTGCGCGCATGCTGCAGGCGGCCGAGGCGTTTCCAATGAATCTGGGGTTTCTGGGCAAAGGCAATGCCAGTTTGCCCGAGGCACTGCGTGAGCAGATCCATGCCGGTGCCATTGGTTTGAAACTGCACGAAGACTGGGGCACCACGCCCGCCGCGATTGATACCTGTCTGACGGTGGCCGATGAGCTGGATATCCAGGTGGCCATTCACACGGACACACTCAACGAAGCGGGGTTTTTGGAAACCACGTTGGCTGCTTTCAACGGTCGCACCATTCACACCTTCCACACCGAAGGCGCCGGGGGTGGACATGCGCCGGATATCATTCGCGCGGTTGGCCAGGCCAATGTGCTGCCCTCATCGACCAACCCGACCCGCCCTTACACCGTCAATACAGTGGATGAGCATCTGGACATGCTGATGGTGTGCCATCACCTGGATGCATCTATTGCCGAAGACATCGCGTTTGCCGAATCCCGCATTCGCCGCGAAACCATTGCGGCGGAGGACATGTTGCATGACCTGGGTGCCATCTCCATGATGTCGTCGGATTCGCAAGCGATGGGTCGTGTGGGTGAGGTGATCATTCGCACCTGGCAAACTGCACACAAGATGAGAACCCAACTGGGCAGCTTAACGGGCGATACCGCGAACAGCGATAACGTCCGCATCAAACGGTATATCGCCAAGTACACCATCAACCCGGCCATTACGCATGGAATCTCCCATGAAGTCGGATCCATTGAGGTGGGCAAACTCGCCGACCTGGTGGTGTGGAAGCCTGCCCTGTTTGGCGTCAAACCCAGCCTGGTGATCAAGGGGGGCATGATTGCCACCGCAGCGATGGGCGATCCGAACGCCTCCATCCCAACTCCGCAGCCGGTGCATTACCGGCCCATGTTTGGTTCGTATGGCGGGGCACTGAATACCTCGCTGACGTTTGTATCGCTAAGCGCATTGAACAATCCGCAGGTGCACTCACTCGGACTTAAAAAACCTTTGGTGGCAGTCAAGGGTTGCCGTGGTTTGAGCAAGCAGGACATGCGATTAAATACGGCGACCCCGGTGATGCAGGTCGATCCTGAAACCTATGCAGTGCATGCGGACGGACAGTTGCTGGTGTGTGAGCCTGCTCAGACTTTACCCATGGCACAGCGTTACTTTTTATTCTGAGGCCCCATGAATATTTACACGCATAAAGTCAGCTTGCATCATCAAGATGCAGCGGTGCAATGCCCTCATGTGAACCTGACCTACGATGAACGCTCACGCTGCCGCATGCATGTGGTGCTGGAGAGCGGAACGTCGATCGGTATATCGCTGGACCGTGGCGAGCGACTGTACCCCGGCGATGTGCTGAGCACCGACAGTGGTTTGTTGCTGATGATCGGCGCCAAACCCGAAACCCTTTACCAGGTGCATGCACACACCGCCTTGCAACTGTCGCGAGCGGCTTACCATCTGGGTAACCGGCATGTGGCGGTGCAATTGATGGATGAGCACACGCTGCGGTTTGTCGCCGATGGTGTGTTGGCCGAGATGTTGCGTCAAATGGGGTGTGAGGTCTCGCCGGTGACTGCGGCGTTTGAGCCGGAGTCAGGTGCTTATGGGAAGCACGCCCATCACGATGATACGCATGACCATGCAACGCAGGAGTCGGTCTTTGACCCGGGACACGGCCATCACCGCAGTCCGCGCCGCATTCACGATTTCACCGAGCCGTCTGCATGAGCATCGGGCTTGCGCGGCTGTTGCAGTTGTCCAGCCCCACCTTGCCGGTGGGTGGGTACACCTACTCGCAAGGCTTGGAACGCGCAGTGGATATCGGATGGATCACGGACGAGCGCAGCGCCTTGCAATGGATCGGTGATGTGCTCGAGCACAGTATCGCCTCGTATGAGTTACCGTTGCTGGTGCAACTGCACAAGGCATGGCGTATGACCGAGCGGGATCGTCGCCACCACAGCGTAGCCAGCTGGAATGCCGACTACCTGTGTAGTCGAGAGGCCGCCGAGTTACACGCAGAAACCGTACAAATGGGCTATAGCCTTCGCAAATTGCTCAATGAGTTTGACGAGGTGTCTGAGGACACCTTACATGTTCTGGATGCCTTGCGAACACCCGCTTACCCGGTGGTTTGGTCTGCTCTGGCGAGCGCCTGGCAGTTACCGGTCGAGCACAGCGTCACGGCCTATGCATTTGCATGGCTTGAAAATCAAACCATGGCCTCGCTTAAAACCGTACCCCTAGGGCAGGCGGCGGGGCAACGCGTCATGCATGCCCTGGGCCAGCGATTACCCGCGTATGTAGAACGCGCAATGACTTTGCCTGTCAGCGAGTGGTCCAACATCAGTCCGGCCCTGGCTATTATGTGTAGCCAGCATGAAACCCAGTATTCGCGTTTGTTCCGATCGTAATTCATTCGAATCAACGCGCATTTTTTTGCGAGATTTTCATCATGTTAACAACACAGACGACCGACACGGCCATCGCTTCGACCCCACGGGCAGTGCCTCGCAGCTTGCGCAGTGGGCCCTTGCGGGTTGGTATTGGTGGCCCGGTGGGGTCCGGTAAAACAGCGCTGACACTGGCCCTTTGCCAAGCACTGCGTCACCGGTATGACATGGCTGCCGTCACCAACGATATTTACACCGCTGAGGATGCGCAGTTTTTGGTGCGTCACAGTGCCTTGCCCACCGAGCGTATTTTGGGGGTGGAAACTGGAGGTTGTCCGCACACGGCCATTCGGGAGGATGCGTCGATTAACCTGGAGGCAGTGGACCGTCTGACACGCCGTTTCCCCACCCTCGAACTGGTATTGATTGAATCGGGTGGCGATAACCTCGCAGCCACCTTCTCACCAGAGTTATCCGATTTGACGCTGTATGTGATTGATGTGGCCGCCGGTGACAAAATTCCGCGCAAGGGTGGCCCAGGAATCACCAAGTCAGATTTGCTGGTGATCAACAAGATTGATCTGGCTCCGATGGTCGGTGCATCGCTCGAGGTCATGGACACCGATGCCAAACGCATGCGCGGCGAACGGCCTTTTGTATTTTCAAACATGAAAACCGGCCACGGCTTGGAGGCCATCATCCAGTTTATCGAGACACGGGGCTTGCTAGGCCTGTAGCCCCCCTGCCTTGCAGGATCGGCCCTCGCCTGCCATCATCCATGCCTTTGCAAACTGAATCATCAGCATGGATATTCTCATCAGTGAAGAGGCCGGGGTGCGGTCTTTGCATTTTGGTAGTTCATGGGTGCAAGGCGCCATGCGTGTGGCGCGCCCTTGGTCGCTGGAGCTTGAATACACCCGCGAAATGATGATGGCTTTGCTGTTTCGGCAAGAGCCTCGCTGGCCCCGGCAGGTATTGCTGATCGGTTTGGGCACCGGGTCGCTGACCAAGTTTTTGTACAAATACCGCCCCGACTCACAACTGACCGTGGTTGAAATTGAGCCGGCCGTCCACGCCGCAGCTCAAATGCATTTTAAGTTGCCTGCCCCCTCCAAGCAGCTGCATGTGGTCATTGACGATGGCGCCGAGTTTATCGCCAACACCGATCGCACCTTTGATCTGATCATGATCGACGGCTTTGATGAAAACGCGCGGGTCGGTGCTTTAAATTCCACGCCGTTTTATTTAAACGCCAAGGCGTGCCTGTCCGAACACGGCTTGGTGGTGTGCAATCTGCTGTCGCGCCAAAAAGACTTTGAGCCCGGGATTGCGCGCTTAAAAGAAGCCTTTGACGGCCGGGCCATCGCGCTGGACTCGTGCGACAGCGGTAATGTGATTGCTTTTGCCGCCGCCGGAGAGCCCATCGCGCACAGCATCAGTGATTTAAAAGCACAAGCTGCTGTGCTTAAAGCCGAAACCGGGTTAAATTTAGCAAAAACCCTCTCCCGCCTTGAACAGCACCCCCAGTGTGCTGGCGGACAACTAGAACTATAGAGATACGCTTGAGCACGCCAACCGACCCAACCACCAGCAACGACGCGCCTGCGACCGATGCTGCCACAAGCCCTGCTGACCAACGCGTCAGCCCTACCGCTTTGTACACCAGTGAAGTGTGGATTCAAAACAAGCGATCCTTCATCGAATTGAGCACCGGCCAAGGTTGGTTGCTGTACAAGGCGCTGATGCCGGCCATGAAAGCATCCAAACTCCTGGGTGGCCCTACCTTGGCTGATTTTCTACTCGCTCGCCATGATTTAATTGATCACTGCTTGCACGAGGCCATCAGCATGTGCGGCATTCAGTACGTGATTGAGATTGCGGCGGGCATGTCGCCTCGGGGCATGCGTTTTATGAAACGCTATGGCAAGGCCCTGCATTATTACGAGGGTGATCTGCCCTTTATGGTGCAGGAAAAATACAAACGCATCACCAGTCATCTAAATACTCACCCACAACACCGGGTTGTACCTGTTGATGCGTTTGCGGCCAGTGGCTCCAACAGCTTGTCATCACTGATCGCGGGTATTCCGGCCGACGCGCCGATTGCGATTGTCACCGAAGGTCTGCTCAACTATTTTGATGAAGCGACCATTCGCAATTTGTGGAAGCGGATTGGCGCTGAGTTCAAGTCACGCCCCGGCAGCGTGTATGTGTCTGACATTCATCTGGAGCAAAACAACGCGGGCATCACCACTCAAACCTTTAGAGCCTTGCTGTCGATGTTTGTTCGGGGACGTGTGCATTTGCACTTCGGGCACGAGCAGCAGCTGATCGCAGCGCTGGAGCAGTCAGGTTTGTCGGCCAAGGTATTGACCCCGAGCTACCATGCAGCCGATATCCCGAGCTGCGCCGCTCGCGGGGCTGATTTGACGAGTGTGGTCTTGGCCAGGGCCGTTGAATGACAGCCCTGTTTGACCCCGCTTAGGCTTTGGTAAAGCCCTTGCTCAGCGGCAACCACCAGGTAAAGCCGTAGAGCAGGGTTTTAACCACGGTTTGAACCGGTGGTACGCCCATGCCACGCAGCTTGATGAATGCAACGGGCAACTCAAGGGTATGCAGCACCAGCAAAATCACGCCCAAAATCACCAGCAGAGGCATCGAAATGCCCCCTAGGAAAAAGGCTGGGATGGCCAGCCAAAAGGCGGCAACGCCGGCTTGAACCACTTTCCAGAAATTCTCAGTTTTAACCATGACATGCTTTCTTTTTAGTTTGACAATTCTTGTTGTCAACATTAACGTGAGCGTCTCCAAATCTCAAGCACTATTTATGGCGCAACTGCACAATTTGCCGCTCCACAGCGAGCAGCACACCATCGTGGTTGAAGGCGTTTCGATTGTTGCGCATCTGTTTCGACCCGATGGTGATGGCCCTTTCCCCTGCGTGGTGATGGCGCCCGGGTTTTCATCCACCCAGGATTCCCGCCTGCACGCGTACGCACAAACCTTTGCGCGGGGTGGTGTGGCAGCCATCACGTTTGACTACCGCCATTTTGGTGCCAGCGAAGGCATGCCCCGGCAAGTGCTGAGCATCAAAAAGCAGCATGCCGATTACAAGGCGGTGTTGCTGTATGCCCGCCGCCTAGTGGGGATTGACGGCAACCGCATGGCTTTGTGGGGCAGCTCGTTTAGCGGTGGGCATGTGCTGAGCCTCGCGGCACATGATATGTCAGTCAATGCCGTTATTGCGCAAGTGCCGTTTGTGGATGGCCGCGCCGCCCTGGGGGGCTTTGAGTGGAGCCCCAAGGGTTTGCAGACCCTGCGCACCAAGGCGCGGTTGATCACCTCGGGCGGTATCGACCTGGCGGCCTCGGTGCTCGGCCTGCCGCCCTACATCGTTCCCGCTGTGGGTGAGCCCGGCAGTGTATCGGCCTTAAATTCTGCGACGGCCTTGCAGGGCATGGTGCCCATGGCGGCCACCTCCAAAACCTGGAAAAACGAAGTGGCCGCCCGTGTGCTGCTGTCTGTGCCCTTGTACCGTCCGATCATGCATGTCCACAAGATCAAGGTTCCGGTGTTGTATGCGGTTGCCCGTTATGACGATGTCACACCCGCCGTACACGCGCTGGCCGCAGCCGAGAAAACGCCCCATCACCAGATCAAGATCTACAACTGCGGGCATTTTGACCCGTATATGCCTCCCTTGTTTGATACCGTGGCCCAGGATCAGCTCGACTTTTTAAAGGCCCACGTATAGCCCTGACCTCACCGAAAAAAGCACGTCGTCAGCTGGCCTGAATCAACGCAAATGATTGAAAAACCCCGTATAGTTTCACTATTGTGCGTGACACCATACTCAGTAAAAAAAGAAGGGGATCAGGATGCGGCGCGTCGTGTTTAATCAAAAAGGCGGGGTTGGAAAATCCACCATCGCCAGTAATCTGGCCGCGGTCAGCGCCAAAGCAGGTTTTAAGACCTTGCTCATCGATTTGGATCCGCAAGGCAACAGCACCCGTTACTTGCTGGGCAAAAGTGGTGAGGAGTTTGAGCTGGGACTGCAGGAGTTTTTTGATCAGGCGCTAAACTTTAAAATTCGCCCCAAAAAAACCGAAGAACTGGTACAGCACTCACCGTTTGACAATCTGGATGTGTTGCCCTCCCACCCCGGGCTTGAAGAGTTGCAAAGCAAACTCGAATCGCGCTACAAAATCTACAAGCTGCGTGACGCGCTCAATGAGCTGGATGGGTACGACCGGGTGTATATCGACACGCCACCGGCCCTGAATTTTTACTCACGTTCGGCCCTCATTGCCGCCGACAAGGTGCTCATTCCCTTTGACTGCGACGACTTCTCTCGCCGTGCACTCTATAACCTGATGGACAATCTGCACGAGTTGCGTGCCGATCACAACCCGGAGCTGGCGGTCGAGGGGATCATCGTCAACCAGTTCCAGCCACGGGCCGCCTTGCCTCAAAAACTGGTCAATGAGTTGCTCGAAGAAGGCCTGCCCGTGCTGCCAACGTACCTGTCAGCCTCGGTGAAAATCCGTGAGTCGCATGAACAGTCCAAGCCCATGGTGTATCTGGACCCAACACACAAGCTGACTTTGCAGTTTATGGCGCTGCATGACAGCCTCGTTCAGACGCCGCTGGCGCAACCGGCCCGCAAGCGGGCTTGATCATGCGTTGATTTGATCGTTTGCTCAGTGCCGGCGCGGTTTGCTGCCGTGTCGGCCCGGTGGTTTGCCCTCGGGTGCGTCAGTCTCCAAGCCCACCACGCTGGCGGCCCACTGGGCGCGCATGGCTTCGGAATCCTTGCGCTGGCCCAGCCACGCATCATAGGCATCACCGTCGAATGTGACGGCGTCCGCCCCAAAGGTGGCGATCAGTTCGGCCACGACAGAGCATTGCGGACGCCACAAAATTTCGGTGTAGCCTGGCAAGGTCATGAAATCGTCAAGCTGTTCGTACCAGATGGCGACCAGGCTGGGCTGATCATCTTCGTCGTCTTCTTCTTCATACTCGGACTCGTCGTCGTCCTCATCGCCGCCGTGTAATTTTTCGGTCGCCGTTTCGATCGCTGCGAGTCGAAAATCCAGCAAATCAACCAAGGTGTCTTCGATATGTTCGGGGATGCGTTTTTTGCCCTGCTCCCAATCCATCCACAGGGCGGGATGCACGCCATTGGGTTTTTCAGGTGTGGCGGCCACTAGGCCAGCGGCTTCCTCGATCGAGAAAAACAGCAGCTGGCGGATGGCTTTGAGTTGAATGGGGCTCATGGAGGTCGGCGGTTGGTGAACGAATGCCTAATTGTAAACCGTCTGCCGACTCCGGATGTGCGCTTTAAGCCCGTGCGCGGCGTGATTTAAAGGTGTTCAATCCGCTGGCCAAGAGGATCATCAGGAACGCCCAGCGAGCTGATTCATTGGGCTTGGGTTCACGGCCCTTGCCCATGCGATGCAGTTGACGGGTGTACCACTGGATTTCCATCAGTGCGGCTCTGTCGATCATCGGAATGCCGGTCAGTTGCGGGCGAATGGTCTCGGCGGGGTTTTGCCCCTGCAACAAACGCAGCGGTAAATCGGGTTCGATCGCCAGCGGGCGAGCCAGACCAATCACATCTACACTACCGCTGGCCAAGGCCTGATTCATGCCGGCAACGGTTCTGAAACCGCCGGTCAGCATCAAGGGGGTATCGACCCGTGCACGTACCTTTTCCGTAAATTCGATGAAATAGGCTTCGCGCTCCACGGTGCTTTGCTTTTTGGTGTTGCCCACGCCGGTCATGGCCGGGTCTTCGTAGGTGCCACCGGAAATTTCAAACAGATCAATGCCTGCGGCGGCCAGTTGCTCAATCACACCCAGTGACTCTTCCTCGCTAAAGCCCCCACGCTGAAAGTCGGCCGAATTCAATTTGATGCCCACGGGGAAATCGTCGCCCACCGCAGCTCGGACGGATTGATACACCCCCATCACAAAGCGGCGGCGATTCTCAACGCTGCCACCCCATTGGTCAGTGCGCTGGTTGTGGTGCGGCGATAAAAACTGCCCGATCAGGTAGCCGTGGGCACCGTGAATCTGGATGCCGGTAAAGCCAGCCTGCTTGGCAATGCCTGCCGCTTTGCCCCAGCGGGCAATGATGTCTACAATTTCTTCATGCGTCAGTTCACGGGGAGTGGCAAAGGCAGCCTGCAAGTCTTTGCGAAACGGAATTGCAGATGGCGCGACGCTTTGTTTGTTCAGTCCACGCGGGCATTGTTTGCCCGGGTGATTGATCTGCATCCAGGCATGGCCTCCTTGGCTAGTGCAGGCTTGTGCCCAGGCGCGGAGCATGTCCATGTCGCGGTCGTCTTCAATCACGACGTTGCCCGGTTCCCCGAGGTAACGGCGGTCGATCATGACATTGCCGGTGATCGACAAGCCAATCCCGCCTTCAGCCCAGCGGCGATACAGCTCCACCAGCTTCTGGGTGGGCCGGTTGTCCCACGTGCCCAGCGCTTCGCTCATCGCACCTTTGGCCAGACGGTTGGGTACGGGCTTGGCGTGTGGGCGGTTTTTGAAAATCAGGGGATCATTGATGCGCAGGGTTGTTGTCATTGTTGTCTCGGTAGTCTCCATCGTGGAGCAAGCAGTGTAGTCAAAGCGGGTGTGCCGGTCACTGGTGTACATTCTCTAAATACGTGTCTAATGACTAGACAATGAGGAATACATGAATCGTTATGTGCCCGTAGAACCTGCCCTGCTCCGTTGGCAAGGCGAGGCGGTGTATTCCGGGCAGTTTGACCAGCCGTTTCTCAACCCCGCCGATGGTCTGACGCAGGCGCAGCAAGTGTACGTAGAAGGCTCTCAGTTGCAACAGCGCTGGGAGCAGCATGACTGGCTGGCGTGCCCTGTGTTTGTGGTGTGTGAGGCGGGTTTTGGTGCGGGGATTAATGCCTTGAGCACTTTTCAGGCGTGGAATCAATGGCGAACCACGTTCGTCATCAAGTGGCCCGCCCTACAGCCCGTCCTGCAGTATGTCGCCGCTGAAAAGTATCCCCTGAGCCATGCAGATTTACAGCGCATGCTGGTCCGTTATGTGGCGCTTGAAAAAGGCTTGGCTGAGTTGGTCGAGTGTCTAATCTCGCAATGGCCCACATTAACCCCAGGCCTGCATCGTCTGTCATTTGACGACTACGGGGTTGGGCTGGACGTGTGGTTTGGTGACACACAGGATTGTTTTGAGCAATGGGATGGCCGTGCCCACGCGTGGTATCTGGACGGGTTTTCGCCAGCCTCCAATCCCCAGATGTGGACCCTCAAATTGTTCTATACCCTGGCCAAAAAAAGCGCCCCGCAGGCAACGGTTGCCACATACTATGCTGACGAGTCGGTCAGACAGGGGCTCGCCCGCGCTCGACTGAATGTTGTATCCGCTGACAGTATGTCCAACCCCGATGTTTCCAACGGTGGTGTTTCCAACGTCAGTGTGCCCGAAGATCGCCGGTATTCAGTTGCCCCGGCACAAGCCCGCATCGTCGCAGTCATCGGTGCCGGCATGGCCGGTGTTTGGGCCGCCCACGCGATGATACGCGCAGCACGCCAGCAAGGCCAGCCGGTGCGCGTGATGCTGATTGATCAAGCATCTGCACCGGCACAGGGTGCATCAGGCAATGTGGCGGGCGCCTTCCATCCCCATGTGTCCAGCGATGACAGTCGACTGTCCCGGTTAAGCCGAATGGGATGTGAAGCGACTTTGAAGTCACTGCAACGTTTGTCGGCGCTGGGTTTATTGCAGCCAGGAGTGGATTGGGCCATGCCCGGGCATCTGCAATTGGCGGATGATGCCGCCGAGGAAGACAAGTTCGCAGCGTTGGTGAGCACCCTGCAATTTCCACAGGATGCATTGCAGTACGTCACCGCGTCCCAAGCTGCGTGCTTGATGGGGCTGCAGCCGTTGCACGGGGGGTGGTGGTTTGCACAAGGTGGCTGGCTTAAGCCTGTTCGTTGGCTCGACGCTGCGCTTTACGAGGTGGCTGCAGATCTGGAGCTGCACATGAACACCCATGTTGTTGCGCTTGAGCAGGTGAACCCCGACGGACGCTGGCGGGTTGATGGGGTATCGACCCGTCATGGACCGCAGCAGGCCAACACTCTGATTGCAGACGCTGTGGTGATCGCCAACGCGCAGGCTTGTCAAATCCTGTGGCCGTTGGCCGGAGCCACGATGAGTGCGGTCAAAGGGCAAGTTAGCCTGGTGACGGTGAGACGCGATGAGCTGCCCTTGTGTGTGGTGTCAGGCAGCGCGTATGCCATTCCGATGTCAGATCACACGCTGTTGTTGGGTGCCACCTATGAGCGCCCCGGCGACAACACCGAGGTGACCGAGCAGGCCCACCACAGCAATATCGAGCGTTGGCAGCGCACGTTTAACAAAGTATCAGCCCCGGAGGTGACAGGTGGGCGCAGTGCCATCCGCGCCGTCTGGCCAGACCGCTTGCCGGTGATGGGCCGGGTGGCAGGAACGGACGCCAACCCCTTGTTCATGTGCACAGGCTATGCGTCTCGCGGCATCACGTGGGCCGTTATGGGCGGTGAAATCATTGCCGCCCAGCTCTTTGAACAGCCGCCGGTATTGGTTCAACCGCTGGCGGCAGCTGTATCGGCGACTCGCTTTATGCGACGCGCCTGATACCTCAACCCCTCAGCCGCCTAAGGCCTTATTCGGAGGCTTTGGGCTTGGCAACGGCTTTGGCCGTGGCTGCCTTCGTGGGCTTTTTGGTCGGAGCTTTTTTGGTGGCAGGCTTTGCTTCTGCCTTAACGGGCGCCTCGGCTTGGGCTGCAGATTTGGCCGGTGTCTTGGCTTTACCTTTTGCAGCAGCTCCATCCTTGGGTGTCTTGGCTTCAAACTCAAAGCCGATGGTGCCATCGGGCTTTTTCATGAGAAAGGCCTTGAAGGCGCGTCGTGTTTTGCTCGATACAAAGCGGGTGAGCAGATCCGTTTTGCCCTCAGTGAGCAACTTGCGCATTTGCTCAGCTTCAATCGGTTGCTGCAAGATCACCTTGCCAGAGCGGAAGTCACAGGGCTTGCCGGGTGCGACTGCTTTTTCGCAGACGTACGAGGCGCCGTGATCGTACACAGCGCTGCCACATTTGGGGCAAGGTCCTATGGGTGTTTGACCCGAAAAGTCGACACCCTCACCAGACTCATCATCACCATCGCTGCCCTGGCCAAAATCAAATTCGAGTTTGTTGTCCGATGACAGCTTCAGCACAGCCGAAAATGGACGGCCCATTTTGCTGCGGAACCCGTCAAGCAAAGGCAATTCACGCTGGGTCAGAAGGCCTTCAACTTCAGGCACTTCAAACTGTCGTCCGCCGGGCACCTTGCTGATGGAAAAATCACAGGCAGTGCAGGCAAAACGGCGGTAGTTTTCCTTGACCACAGCACCACATTTGGGACACGGTGACGTCAGGGTGGCGTAGTCGCCGGGGATGGTATCTTCGGTGTAGTTTTTGGCACGCTCAACAATGGTTTTGGTGATTTCCGCGATTTGTCGCATGAAATCACCTCGGGACAGCTGTCCCTTTTCCATCTGAGACAGCTTGTATTCCCACTCACCCGTCAATTCGGGCATGGTCAATTCAGCAACGCCCAAGCCGCGCAACAGGGTCAGCAATTGGAATGCTTTGGCCGTGGGGACCAGCTCGCGTGCATCGCGAACCAGGTATTTTTCTGCCAACAAACCTTCAATAATGGCCGCGCGCGTAGCAGGCGTGCCCAAGCCTTTGGTGCCCATGGCCTCCCGCAGCTCATCGTCGTCGACCAGCTTGCCGGCACCTTCCATGGCCGAGAGCAGTGTGGCTTCTGAGTATCGAGCGGGTGGTCGCGTTTGCTGGGCCAGTACGTCGACGCGTTCGGTATCCACCACTTCGCCCGCGTCGACGGGTACCAGAATACCATCGTCGCCAATGGCCGCTTCCTTGCCGTAAATGCTCAGCCAGCCAGGTGCCACGAGGATTTTGCCCTCGGTTTTAAACTGGTGCGACTGCACATGGGTAATCCGTGTCGTGATGAGGTACTCGGCCACCGGGAAAAATACGGCTAAAAATCGTTTAACGACGAGGTCATACAATTTTTGCTCAGGTTCAGACAGGGATTTGGGCGTCTGAAGTGTTGGGATGATCGCAAAGTGGTCAGACACCTTGGTGTTGTCAAAAACCCGTTTGTTGGGCTTGATCCACTTGTTGTTCAAGATGGCCCGTGCATGCGGCGCATAGGGGCGCATCAAGAAGGCTGATTCACCTGAGCCTTGGGCGCCTTCTACAATCGCCTCCATGGTTTTGAATACCGTGCCGATGTAATCTTCGGGCAACGCCTTTGAATCGGTACGCGGATACGTCAGAACCTTATGCTTTTCGTACAAGGCTTGGGCCAGCCCGAGCGTGTTTTTGGCTGAAAACCCGAAGCGGCTATTGGCCTCTCGCTGAAGGGTAGTCAAATCAAACAGTTGCGGCGCGATCTGAGTCGAAGGCTTGGACTCCTCGGTGACTGTACCCGGTTGGCCTGTACACAGTGCAGCAATTGCACGGGCTTTGGCTTCTTCCCATAAGCGGTCGGCGCGGGCGTCGGGGTCGTCGCTTTTTTTAAACAGCGGATCGATCCACTTGCCCTCGTAATGCCCGGCTTTAGCGGCGAAATCTGCTTTTAATTCCCAATAATCACGGGCTACAAATTTCCGGATTTTTTCTTCGCGCTCCACCACAATGGTCAGCGTAGGCGTTTGCACACGGCCCACGGTGGTCAGGTAAAAGCCGCCTTCCTTGCTGTTAAAGGCGGTCATGGCCCGTGTGCCATTGATGCCGACCAGCCAGTCAGCCTCGGAACGACACCGGGCGGCGTCTGCCAGCGGCAGCATCTCGGCGTCGCTGCGCAGCTTGGCAAAGGCCTCGCGGATGGCTGCGGGCGTCATCGACTGCAACCACAAGCGCTGTACCGGCTTGTCGCTTTTGGCAAACTGGGCGATCAGACGGAAAATCAGCTCACCTTCCCGGCCCGCGTCACAAGCATTGATCAGGCCTGTGACATCTTTGCGCTTGATGAGCTTGGTCAGTACTTTGAGACGGGATTCTGTTTTGGCGATCGGGTTTAAATCAAATCGTGGGGGCAGCACCGGCAGGTTGGCAAAACTCCACTTGCCGCGCTTGACTTCAAATTCCTCGGGAGCCTTGATTTCCAACAAATGTCCGACGGCGGACGAGAGCACATACTCGTCGCTCTCAAAATAGTCGTCGTGTTTGGTAAAGCCGCCCATGGCACGCGCAATATCGGCGGCCACGGAAGGCTTTTCAGCGATGATCAGCAATTTACTGGCTTGTTGGGTGCTCACGGGCACTACTCACATTTTTCAGGGGTTATCGCGCCGAAGTTTAAGCGCCTGTCAAATTAGAGTGCAAGTGATATCAATAGATCTAGTGGTTTTTTTTCAGAAACCTATCTAAAACGGCACCACCTTTGGCCAGCTTCCGGCGTGATCCAACCCTCCAGCTCGAGCAGGGTGATTTCGGCCAGAACCGCCTCAGCGGTCAGCTCTGTACCCTGCACAATGGTTTCCAAATCAGTCGGATCAAAGCCGATCACCCGCAAAATGTCTTGTTGCATGGGTACCAGCGCTTCAAACAAGCCTAGGTTGTCGGATTGCCCCTGTGACTGCACGGGGGCCACACCCTGTACAAGGCGGGTGCGACGGATCGATTCGACGCTGGGCAGGGTATCCTCTTCGATCTGCAGGCCGTTTTCGACCAGGATGGCGCCTTTGCGGATCATCAAATGACAGCCTTTGGTATGTGTTGAGTGTATCGATCCCGGCACCGCCATGACGACCCGCCCAGCCTGATTGGCCTGATGGGCCGTGATCAGCGATCCTGACTTTAAAGCGGCCTCGACCACCACCAGACCATGACACAGCCCGGCGATGATCCGGTTGCGACGAGGAAAAAAAGCGGGGCGCGGCGGCGTGCCCGGCGGGTACTCTGACAACAGCAATCCACCCTGATCAACAAGCTGTCGAGCCATGTTCGCGTGCTCACGTGGGTAAATGGTGTCAATACCTGTACCCATCACCGCCACCGTGGCCCCATTCACAGATAAGGCCCCGCGGTGAGCAGCACCGTCAATCCCCGCAGCCAGGCCGCTTACAATGCACCAGCCACGATGGCTGAGCCAGGCGGACAGGTTATAAGCGTTCTCAAGCCCGGCGTTGCTGGCATTACGGCTCCCCACCATGGCAATCGCGGGTGTCTGCAGGCAGGTCAGGTCGCCTTCTGCAAACAGGATCAGCGGTGGGTCAGTTAACTGGGATAGCCGCTCCGGGTAATCGGGCTGGCCCCAGGTCAGCACGTGTCGGTTGGACCCTCCGGATAGCCATAACTCGGTGGCCTCCTGCCAGGCCTGTATACGGCCGCTGTCCTCATCGCTCAAGCTCCAGCCGATATGGGCAACCGCGCCACAGGCCTGACCGTAGTGGCGGGCCAGCTCGATGCGTTGCTGGGGTTTCAGATGCGGGTGATACGCCAGGGTGAGCGCATTACGTAAACGGTTATCAATCGTCAGGGCTTTGTTCATGGCGGATCAACCAAAAGTATCAGGTTTACGGGGTTGGGGCTTGCTTGGGCTGCATGGTGACAGACCCTAACGGCGCACCCGCACGGACGGGTTCACGCGCGTCAGTGATGATCGCCAGCGCCGTTTGGCCCTTAACGCTCAGTACCACGGCCTTGGCCTGTTCGGTCGATGGCAGGGTCACGGTGGCTGGCGGAGCCCGGTTGAGTAATGACGATGGCTCCGGATCAAACTGCGCCGGGACGGGAACCGTCACGGGTGGGCTGATGATCGAAATCATGTGGCCTCGTTGCAAAGGAGTAGTCTCGTCCATTGCGATCGCAATCACTGAGTTGGTAACACCAACCGGGTGGTTTCCTATCACGCCGATGACTTCACCCGTGGTATCGGCCGGGGCGGGACTGGTATCCAGCGTGGTGTAGTCGTCTGCCGGATTGTTGACCACCCAGGTCCCAGGCAGGATTTCCTGTCGGCTAGACAGAAGCTCCAGCGTGGCCACCGGGCCGGCCTGAACCACTTTGGCCAAGCCCAGGCGTTCTGCTGCGTAACCCTGATCGCTTGTTTGCTTGCTGCGTTTTAAACGTTGACTGGGCCGCACCAGTGCAACGCTGTCCCCGGCGTTGTAGCCCGGTGCCTGGCAAAAAAATAAATCGCCTGGTTTGATCAGCAAATCACCTTTGACGGTTTGAATCACGCGCCCAGCCCGCTTTACCTCGGTGTCATCAAGCAAGAGCGCGTGGTTGGTGAACGATTCAATCAGTCGCCAGTCCAGGCGACCCGTCTCGGGTGTGATCGTGGGGAGATCCCGTGGCGCGGGGCTACGCTTTTCAATCGCTAACGGCTCGCTGCTGGTACCCACAGCGGTGGGAGTTACAGTAAAACTCGACGTATTGGTGCGAGGTTCTGCGGTGCCTCGTCGGACCCGTTTCCGTGGGCTGGCTGACGTAGGCAATGATGCAGCGGCCACGGCGTGCGGATCTTGGCCAGCCAGTTCACTGCGGTAGGCAGCGGGTGCGGCCTGAGCCGCCGCCGGCTGCCAGACCCATGTCGTCAGCACAATACCGGCTGCCATGACAGCACGGGTCAATAAGTTATATCCTATTGGTATTGAGAGCATGGAAACCTCGCATGGCGTTGTTAGAGATTTTGCGGTACCCGGACCCGCGCTTAAAGACAGTGGCAAAACCGGTCACACAGTTCGATGAACGGCTGGACAAACTGGCCAAAGACATGGCGCAAACCATGTATGACGCGCCCGGCGTCGGGTTGGCTGCGACCCAGATCAATGTTCACGAACGACTCATTGTGGTCGATGTCTCTGAGGAGTCGAACAACCTGATTGTGTTGGTTAACCCGGAAATCATTCAAACAAGCGAGGACACCAAGGTGTACGAAGAGGGTTGTTTATCCGTACCCGGTGTTTATGATGAGGTGGTGCGTCCAGCTACCGTGCGGGTTCGGGCTCAAAACGTCAGGGGTGATTTTTTTGAACTGGATGCAGATGGATTACTGGCTGTTTGCATTCAGCACGAAATCGACCATCTGAATGGCAAGGTGTTTGTTGAATATCTATCGCAACTGAAACAAACCCGTATTAAAACCAAAATGAAAAAGCAGGATAAAGAGCGGCATTCTGCTTAACCGCATTGATCGAAAGCATCAACTATGAACGTGGCGTTTGCCGGCACGCCGGAGTTTGCGCAGCAGGCGCTCGCCGCATTGCTTGACCACGGGTTCACCATTCCCATGGTATTGACCCAACCCGACCGGCCTGCCGGTCGCGGTATGAAACTGCACCCGTCGCCTGTCAAACGATGCGCACTGGATGCTGATATTCCGGTGTATCAACCTGTGTCCTTGCGCAAGGGAGATGATGGCGCGCAGGCCATTGCCACCCTGCAAACCTGTTGTGACGGCGGCCCTCCCGATGTGCTGGTGGTGGCGGCCTACGGGCTGATCTTGCCCCAGGCGGTGCTGGATATACCCAAACGCGGTTGCCTGAATATCCACGCCAGCCTATTACCCCGCTGGCGGGGCGCAGCGCCCATTCATCGTGCCATTCAGGCGGGCGACGCCACAACCGGTATCACCATCATGCAGATGGATGCAGGACTGGATACGGGCGACATGTTATTGATCCATACCTGTGACATTCATCCAGAGGACACCACAGCCACCTTACATGATCGTTTGGCCATGCTGGGTGGACAGGCCATTGTTGAGGCGTTGCAGCGCCTGCAAACCACTGGCTTAACCCGGTCACCGCAACCGACTGAGGGCATCACTTATGCTCATAAAATCGCCAAGGAAGAGGCTGCCCTGGATTGGACTCTGTCTGCCAAGGAACTGGCGCGTACGATTCGGGCGTTTGATCCGTTCCCGGGCGGCGTCGCCGAGGTGGTTTCTGTCAGCTTGAAAAACAACAACTCAGACTTATCTATCGACCCAGCGGTACGCATTACGCTCAAGCTGTGGTCCGCGGTGGATCTCTCTGTGCAGGCATCATTGACCCACACCGTGCCCGGTCAAATCATCGATATCAGTGCCTCGGGTATTGATGTGATGTGTGGTCAGGGTGTGCTGCGTTTGACACAGATCCAAAAGCCGGGCGGCAAGCGGATTCACGTGTCCGAGGCATGGCGGCAGCTGGGCTTGCACATCGGCGATTGCTTGCGACGTCCCGGAACTTGAATGCATTTGATACGTCCAAGACGTAAGTGAGTGTAACAAAACCGGACTCAATACTTTTTGGAGATCGACGAACATGTTTAACTGGATCAAAACATTCATGCTCATGGCGGGCATCACCGCCTTGTTTGCCGTTATCGGTGGAATGATGGGTGGCCGTGCGGGCATGATGATGGCACTGGGTTTTGCGCTGATCATGAATTTTGGCGCTTACTGGTTTTCCGATGCGATGGTACTGCGTATGTACAACGCACAGGAGGCGGACGCCAATTCGGCCCCCCAGTTCTACCAGATGGTGGCTCAATTGGCACAACGCGCCAATTTGCCGATGCCCCGTGTGTATCTGATCGATGAAGAAGCGCCCAACGCCTTTGCCACGGGTCGTAACCCTGAGCATGCGGCGGTGGCGGCCACCACCGGCATTTTACGGGTATTGTCCGAGCGGGAACTGCGGGGCGTCATGGCCCATGAACTGGCACATGTCAAACATCGTGACATTTTGATCTCAACCATCTCGGCTACCATGGCTGGCGCGATTTCAGCGTTGGCCAATTTTGCGATGTTTTTTGGGGGACGTGATGAAGAAGGTCGCCCGGTCAACCCGATTGCAGGTATTCTGGTTGCCTTGTTGGCGCCCTTGGCAGCGTCGTTGATTCAGATGGCAATTTCCCGGGCGCGTGAGTTTGAAGCGGATCGGGGGGGTGCTGAAATCTCCGGTGATCCGACGGCCCTGGCCAGTGCACTCGATAAAATTCACCGCTACGCCAGCGGCATTCCAATGGCGGCAGCGCAGGCTCACCCAGAAACAGCACAAATGATGATCATGAACCCCTTATCCGGCGGCGGTCTGGCCGGGCTTTTTAGTACCCACCCGCCCACTGAAGAACGCATCCGGCGTCTGATGGATCTGGCCCGCGGGGCGACGTGACTTCTACACGCTCCCACACTGCCAGTCGTCTGAAAGAAGATTCGCTGGCTTTCTCGTTGTTGGTCACAACCGAGCTGGTCGGCGAAGTCATTCACAATGGTCGTTCGCTCAGTCAGCTGTTATCTGACGCATACATTCCGCCACTGGCGCGTGGAGCGGTGTTTGATCTAACCCATCACGCGATTCGCTGGTGGGGCCGTGCCAATACCCTGGTGCGTCTGCTGGTGGGACCTAAAGCGCTGGAACCACAAAAGTTGGAGGATTTGCTAACGGTCGCATTGACCTTGATTTGGGACCCCCAGGATGCCAAATACTCTCCCTTTACCCTGACAGATCAAGCGGTTAATGCAGCGGCCTCGGACCGCGACATGGCGCGCGGCAAGTCGTTGATCAACGCCTGTCTGCGCCGCTTTTTGCGTGAACGCGACGATCTGGTCGAACGTGCCATGCGCAGCCCCCAGGCGGTCTGGAATTTCCCGAACTGGTGGGTCGAGAAGGTCAAGCACCAGCACCCGCAACATTGGCAACGCCTGTTGCGCCAAGCCAATGTCAAACCGCCCCTGGTATTGCGTGTGAACACCCAGCGGATGTCCCGGCAGGCCTACCTCGATGAATTGGCCACATTAAATATGCCTGCCCATCCTGCGGGTGACTACGGTGTTCGCCTGACCACTCCTGTGCCGGTCGATCAAATTCCGGGTTTTGTCGGAGGTTATGTGTCGGTGCAAGATGCCGGCGCACAACTGGCTGCCCCGCTGCTCAACCCACAGGCCGGACAACGCATTCTGGATGCATGTGCTGCACCGGGCGGTAAAACCGGCCATATTCTGGAGCTTGCGGATGTCCAATTGCTGGCCATTGACAGCGACGAGCGCCGTCTGGCCCGTGTGCACGACAATCTGGACCGTCTACAACTGCTTTCGGACAAAGTGACCCTTAAAACAGCAGACGCCTGTGATCTGGACAGTTGGTGGGATGGTGTCCCCTTTGATGCGGTTCTGGCCGATGTGCCTTGTTCGGGCTCGGGCGTGGTGCGTCGTCACCCGGACATTCGATGGCTGCGCCGAGCCACTGATGTTGCAAACTTGTCGCATACCCAACAAAAAATGCTGGACGCGCTTTGGTCTGTGGTCAAACCCGGTGGTACATTGGTCGTGGTC
>DAITMV010000001.1:54706-81627 GCA_036834985.1 Burkholderiaceae bacterium
ACGTGTTCAATTTTCCTTGAAGAAGGCAAAGCTTTGGCTCAACTGTTTACGCAGAGTCATCCGGACGCAGAAACTTTACCCGCACCGGGCTACGTGCTGCCGTCTACGGATGATGCAGACAGCGAGCCTGACGGATTTTTTTACGCGATGTTTCGCAAGAGTGCTCAAGCCCGCCCCCTGACCGCTGGCAGTTCGTAATCAACCCTATGCTCAACGCCTCGCTGTTCCGGTTGCTGATGTGTGTGTTGTGTCTGTCACTGTGGCTGACACCCTCGCGTTCACAGGCGTCGCCTGAGGTGATCGAGGTTGTTGAAGTACGCATGGAGCCGGCTGAGGCGCCCGATTCAGGTTGGGCCTTGTCGTCTACCTTTAATTTTGAATTAAACCCTCGACTGGAGGAGGCCGTTAACCGGGGCCTTCCGCTCTACTTTGTCGTCGAGTTTGAGTTGAGCCGACCACGCTGGTACTGGTTTGATGAACAAACCGTCACGGCGTCCCAATCGTTCCGGCTCAGTTACAACGCATTAACCCGTCAGTACCGAGTCGCCTTTGGCTCATTGCAGCAGGGTTTTCCAACCCTCAAGGACGCCTTGGGGGTTCTGTCGAGCATTCGCGCCTGGAAGGTGGTTGATAAGGGTGTTCTCAAACCTGGAACCGCCTATCAGGCTGCGGTTCGTTTACGGTTGGATGTGGCGCAAATGCCCAAACCGTTCCAGGTCAATGCGATTACCAACCGGGACTGGACGCTCAGCTCCGAATGGAGGCGTTTTATCTTTGTACCCGGCCCGGAGACCTCACGGTGAAAGCCCCGTGGCTACAAAGCACCCGGTTTTTGCGCTACAGCCTGGTCACACTGGCTGGTTTTGGCGGGGTGCTGCTTTTTTTGCTGGCCTCGGCCTCAGCCAATTCAAGCTTTTTTGAGCAAAACTACCCGATTTTGCTGTGGCTCAACGGGATCGCCGCTGCCGTCTTGTTGTTTGTCATTATCGTATTGGCCGTGCGCCTGGTGCGCCGCTACCGGCAGCGGGTATTTGGATCACGGCTGATGATGCGCATGTTTATATCCTTTGCGCTGATGGGCTTGTTGCCGGGTTTGATGTTGTACTTTATCTCGGTCCAGTTTTTGTCAAAAAGTATCGACAGCTGGTTCAACGTGCGGGTAGATAACGCGCTTGAGTCGGGCCTGAGTCTGGGACAGTCTGCCTTGGACAGCCTTCTGGCGGACCTCACCACCAAAACACGCAACGCAGCGCTCGACTTATCCAGCTTGCCCAACAGCAATCAGTTGGCGGGCCTGAACCGCATTCGCGAACAGCTCAATGCGCAGGAGGTGGTTTTAATCAGCAACTCCGGCAAGGTGCTAGGTTATTCCGCCGCCTCCATGGGGCAGCTGTTACCCGACCGGCCCACACCGGGTGTCATTCGGCAGGTCTTGCTCAGTAAACCGTACGCGCAACTGGAACCCGATGCCAAAAGCGGTGATGTGGGGTTGAACATGCGGGTGGTGGCACTCATACCCGGCTCCGGCTTGAGCCTGAATGTCGAGGACCGTTACTTGCAGGTCATCCAGCAGGTTCCCAAGGCGCTGGCTGAGCGGGCTGATGCGGTACAAAGCGTCTACAGGGACTATCAGGAATTGTCTCTGTCGCGCACGGGCTTGCGCAAGATTTACGGCGTCACCTTGACGCTCTCCCTATTGCTGACGGGCTTTGCCGCCATGGCGATGGCGTTTTGGCTATCCGGCCGCCTGGCGGCTCCGCTCCTGTGGCTGGCCGAGGGGACCAAGGCGGTGGCAGGGGGCAATTTCCAGCCGATGAAGCCTGTGATTGCTGACGATGAACTGCATGAATTGACCGAATCATTCAATGCCATGACCCGCCAGCTCTCCGAGGCCCGGGAGCGTCTGGAGACCAATCAGGCAGCCCTGGCACAGAACAACGAGTTTTTACAGAGCCTGCTGGGAAACCTGTCGGCGGGCGTCCTGGTGTTTAACGCTGATTTGCAGTTGCGTATGTTCAATGAGGGTGCCCAACGCATTTTCGAACGTGACTTGAGTGCCCTGGTTAACAAAACACTCGACGATGTGCCAGGGTTGGTCGGTTTTTCAGTGGCCATGCGTGCAGGGTTTGTGGAGCACTCCGATACAGACCCCGATGCCCATTGGCAAAAGCAGATCGAATTGCCTCGCAACGACGCCATGGCTTCGCCCAAAATGCTGCTGGTGCGTGGCAGCCAGCTGCCGGGTGATCAAGCCGGTTGTGTGGTGGTGTGCGATGACATCAGTGCACTGATCTCCGCGCAGCGTACCTTGGCGTGGGGCGAAGTGGCCCGACGACTGGCGCACGAAATCAAAAATCCGCTCACGCCGATTCAACTGTCTGCCGAACGATTGCAGATGAAGCTGGCCGACAAGCTGGGTGAGTCTGATGCCGGTATGCTCAACCGTGCGACAACGACGATCGTCAATCAGGTGGCTTCCATGAAACGTATGGTGGATGATTTTCGGGACTACGCCCGTCTACCCCCCGCGGAACTTAAACCCATTCAGCTGAACGAACTGATTTACGATGTGTTGGGCTTGTACGGTGTACATGAAAGCGATGCATCCGACCCTGAACAGCGTTTGAGCGTTAAATTGGCCGAAGAATTGCCTCTTTTAAAGGGGGATACCACTCAACTTCGACAAGTGATCCATAATTTGTTGCAAAATGCACACGATGCGATCAGCGATGTAAAAGAAGGGCATATAGAAATCCGTACGGAGCTGCTTACGGGGGGCTCACCCGGACAATCACCCTCGATCAAACTCGTGGTTGCCGATACGGGTATTGGATTTTCTCCTGATTTGTTGGCCAGGGCCTTTGAACCTTATGTCACCACAAAACAGAAGGGGACGGGCCTGGGATTGGCAATCGTGCGTAAAATTGCAGATGAACACAGCGCAAGAATTGTGCTGAGAAATAGAACCGATGCAACAGGCGCGATCAAAGGCGCGGCGGTGGAGCTGATTTTTCCAACGCTCAATGCTTCGGATATGGATAACAATGACGCCTCCATGGCGGCTTAACGCGGGTAAAAGTGAATGGCTACGATTCTCGTTGTAGATGACGAAATAGGCATCCGGGAGTTGTTATCGGAAATTTTGGGCGACGAAGGGCATTCAGTCACCCTGGCAGAAAATGCCCAACAGGCCCGGTTGGCTCGTGAAGCCGAACAACCCGATCTGGTCTTGCTGGACATTTGGATGCCTGACACCGATGGCGTGACTCTCCTTAAAGAATGGGCGGCCAAGGGCTTGCTCAACGTACCTGTCATCATGATGTCTGGCCATGCCACCATTGACACTGCTGTCGAGGCTACCCGCATCGGTGCGATGGATTTCCTTGAAAAGCCGATCGCCCTGCAAAAGCTCCTGCAAGCGGTACAAAACGGCCTGACGCGCGGCAAGCTGGCCCAGTCAGCGCGCGCTGCCTCAGCCGCACCCAACAGTCCGGTTGCGACCGGTCAGCCGCAAAGCATGCATCTGATGGGCCAAGAGGTTGAGAAAAGCCCGCTGGAGTCCGCGCTTGAGGATTTGGCCCGCATCGATCTGGATGCTCCCTTGCGCGACGCGCGCGACGCCTTTGAGCGTATTTACTTTGAATACCATCTGAATCTGGAAAATGGCAGCATGACCCGACTGGCTGAACGCACCGGAATCGAACGGACCCACCTGTACCGCAAACTCAAACAACTTGGGGTTGAAGTGGGGCGCTCCTCGCGTCGCCAATCGGCATGAATGAAGCCTCCCCTGACGCCACCGATCCCCACCTGGATTATCGCGGGGCCTGCCGGCGCAGGTAAGACAACCCTCCTGCATGGGTTGGCTCAGGGGTGTCCTCCCAATGAGCGATGGACGGTCCTGCTCAACGGACAGCGTGAGCAACAAGAGGCCCACTGGCCCGATGCCGTGCATCGTATTCAGTTGGCCGGCGGATGTGCGTGTTGTACCTCCAGGCTTGTTTTTCATACCCACCTGAGCCGCACCCTGCGTTTGCGCCGCCCCGACCGGCTATTTATCGAGATCGATGGCAATAGCCACCCTGAACCGTTGTTGAACCAGTTGGGTGAGGCCCAATGGCGTCCATGGCTAAAAGTTCACGGCGTAGTGACTGTCACTACCCCATCAAAAACTCTGTTAATCAATGAGTTACCATCGATTCCCCACTCGGCGTGCGTGGTGGTAAACCGATGTGATGAGGTCCCTGCCTGGGAGGTGGATCGCTTATTGCTTAACCTTAAACAAGTTTGCGCATCCGATGTGTCCTATGTCACAGTACCCGTTACAGATGCTGTGTTAGGGTCTGTATCAGCTGGCAAGACCGAGGTGTTGTGGCCCCTGTCTCAATTGTTGTGGCTGCAGAGCCAACAGACTTGAATTTGGGGAAAACGATGCCATATGTAGTGTAGATCGACAGAGTTTGTGAATAACCACTTAAATTAAATCTCTGTGAGAGAAGGAGTTTGCCATGCAAGTCATGATCGACAGCCCCTACTACGCGGTATACGAAATGTTGGGTGAAAAAGAAGGTGAAGTGGGCGGCATTGAAATAATGAACAAAGCCACCAAAAAGGAAATTTTTTTGGTGGGAGAGGCTGCTGACTATTTCCGCCTGGAAGTCGAGCGTTTAGCGGCAACAGATCCGAGCATGGACGATGTGGAAGATTTTCTGGACGCTTATCGACCCTGGATGCAAAACTCGGTGATGGTGCACTGAGCTTGATCTCCCCTCAAAAAGCCCTGTTTACAGGGCTTTTTGCTGTCTGCAGACCCCCCACCAGATGGTGTACAACAAGCCCACCTGAATCACCAGGCGAATGCTCAGTAAAAACGAAGGTATCGTCGCGAACAACTCTGGATTGAGCCACATGTAGACGTTGGCAGGTGTCACAGCCAGTGTCAGCAAGAACAAGCCCCAGCCCGCCCAGCGGCGCAGCCTCGTGATCAGCAAGCCCGCCGCGCCCAGCAATTCAAATACCCCGCTGACGTACACCGCCTCGTAACGCATCGGCAAGCTGGGCGGCACGATGCTGACAAAAAAATCCGTCGCTACGAAGTGTCCTATTCCGCCCACGAAAAACCATACAAACACAAACGCAATGGCCAGCTTTTCCGCACGGCTTAGTTGCGTCAATGGCATCGGATTTAAAGACATGCCGTACTTTCAAAGGTCAAGACAGATGCGATCGTACCCTGCCCACGCGTCTGGCTGGCCTTATTTTCTAGAAGAATACATCGGCACATACCATGGCCTGCCCGTGCATAGGCCCTGTAATGATAAAATCTCATTCTCGGACAAAGGTCCCAATCGCATAAAAAGGCCACGCGATGAACACGCGCCCCGCTTCTTCACCGGTTGAAGACACCTTACGCTCACTGCTTGCCCAACGTATCCTGATTCTGGATGGTGCCATGGGCACGATGATTCAGCGCTACAAATTAACAGAAGCCAAATACCGCGGCGAGGGAACTGGCGATCGGTTCGCAGACTTCGACCACGACGTAAAAGGTAATAACGAATTGCTGGTGCTGACCCAGCCACAGATCATTCAAGAGATTCATGAGCAGTACCTTGCAGCAGGGGCTGACATCATCGAAACCAACACCTTTGGTGCCACTACGGTTGCCCAGGCTGATTACCATATGGAACATCTGGTTGACGAGATGAACCGGGAAGCTGCCCGTCTGGCCCGTGCCGCCTGTGACAAGTACTCAACCCCTGACAAACCCCGATACGCTGCAGGCGCTTTGGGGCCTACCCCCAAGACCGCCTCCATTTCCCCGGATGTCAATGATCCGGGTGCCCGCAACATCACTTTTGATGAGCTGGTGCAAACGTATTATCAGCAAACCAAGGGCTTGATTGAAGGCGGCGTGGATTTGCTGCTGGTCGAGACAATTTTCGATACGCTCAATGCCAAGGCAGCCTTGTTTGCGATTGACCAGTACTTTGAAGACACCGGCACACGTATGCCGATCATGATTTCCGGCACCGTGACCGATGCCTCCGGACGTATTCTGTCCGGGCAAACGGTCGAGGCATTCTGGAACTCGGTGCGCCATGCCAAACCCATCACCATTGGTTTGAATTGCGCTTTAGGCGCTGCCCTGATGCGCCCGTACGTACAAGAGCTGTCCAAAATCAGTGACACCTTTATTTGCGTCTATCCCAACGCCGGTTTGCCCAATCCCATGTCTGACACCGGCTTTGACGAAACACCCGACATCACCTCACGCCTGGTTCAGGAGTTCGCTGATGCTGGTTTTGTCAACATAGCGGGCGGTTGCTGCGGCACAACGCCTGATCACATTGCTGCCATTGCCCAAGCGCTGTCTGACCGTCAACCCCGCGCGGTTCCGACCATTGAGCCACAGTGTCGCCTATCGGGCCTGGAAGCCTTCAACATCAGTGACAGCAGCCTGTTTGTGAACGTCGGTGAGCGTACTAACGTCACTGGATCCAAAGCCTTTGCGCGGCTCATCCTGAACGAACAGTACGACGAAGCCCTTGCTGTGGCGCGTCAACAGGTTGAAAACGGTGCCCAGGTCATCGACATCAACATGGACGAGGCCATGCTTGATTCAAAAGCAGCGATGAAGCGCTTTTTGAATTTGATTGCGTCTGAGCCTGATATCGCACGCGTGCCCATCATGATCGATTCATCCAAGTGGGAAGTAATCGAGGCCGGGTTAAAGTGTGTACAAGGCAAGGCAGTCGTCAATTCCATTTCGCTCAAGGAAGGCGAGGCGGAGTTTTTGCGACAAGCCACCTTGTGTAAACGCTACGGTGCTGCCGTAATTGTGATGGCATTTGATGAAGTGGGCCAGGCCGACACCTACGAGCGAAAAATCCAGATCTGCGAACGTGCTTACCGCACACTGGTTGATGTCGTGGGTTTTCCTGCCGAAGATATTATTTTTGATCCGAATATTTTTGCAATCGCCACAGGCATTGATGAGCACAACAACTACGCGGTCGATTTTATCAACGCCACCGCATGGATTCGCCAACATCTGCCCCACGCCAAAATCTCCGGTGGTGTGTCGAACGTCTCGTTCAGCTTCCGTGGCAATGAGCCTGCCCGTGAGGCGATTCACACCGTATTTTTATACCACGCCATCCAGGCTGGTATGACCATGGGCATCGTGAACGCCGGCATGATGGGTGTGTACGATCAGCTCGATCCCCAGCTTAAAATTCTGGTGGAAGACATTGTGCTGAACCGTCCACCGACCTTTAGCCCAGAGGTACCCGCAGACTCACCGGAACGTGAAAAATCCGCCACCGAGCGCATGATCGAGTTTGCTGCCACGCTCAAAGCGGGCGGAAAAAAAGCGGAAGAAAATCTGCAGTGGCGTCAAGAAGACGTCAACAAACGACTGGCCCATGCCTTGATTCACGGCATCACCAACTTCATCGTGGAGGATACAGAGGAAGCGTGGCAAGCCATTGCTGCCAAGGGCGGTCGTCCGTTACACGTCATCGAAGGACCTCTTATGGACGGCATGAATGTGGTCGGTGATTTGTTTGGTGCTGGCAAGATGTTCCTGCCCCAGGTGGTCAAATCAGCCCGCGTGATGAAACAGGCGGTGGCACATCTGATTCCCTATATTGAGGAAGAGAAAAAGCAACTTGAAGCCGCAGGCGGTGATGTCAAACCCAAAGGCAAGATACTGATTGCCACCGTCAAGGGTGACGTGCACGACATCGGCAAAAACATCGTCACCGTGGTCTTGCAGTGTAATAACTTTGAAGTGGTCAATATGGGCGTGATGGTGCCGTGTAACGACATTCTGGCGCGCGCCAAGGTCGAGGGCGCAGACATCATCGGTTTGTCGGGGTTGATCACTCCCTCGCTTGAGGAGATGGCCTACGTTGCCTCTGAAATGCAGCGCGATGATTATTTCCGCATCAAAAAAATTCCCTTGCTGATTGGTGGTGCAACCACCAGTCGGGTGCATACGGCTGTGAAAATCGCACCGCACTACGAGGGCCCTGTGGTGTACGTCTCTGACGCGAGCCGCTCAGTGTCTGTGGCGCAAAATCTGCTCTCGGACGACAACGCCGCCACCTATATCGACAGCCTGAAAACCGAGTACGAGCGTGTCCGTGAACAGCATGCCAATAAAAAAGCACAACCCTTGGTGAGTTTGGCTCAGGCGCGGGCCAACAAGCCAGTGATTGACTGGTCAGCTTACACACCACCTGTTCCCAAGTTCATCGGCCGTCGTTTGTTCAAGAATTTTGATCTGAACGAACTGGCCAAATACATCGACTGGCAGCCCTTTTTCCAGACCTGGGATTTGCACGGACCTTTCCCTGCCATTCTGAACGATGAGGTGGTGGGCGAGTCCGCACGCAAAGTATTTTCCGATGGCCAACACCTGTTAAAACGAGTGATTGATGGTCGCTGGTTGCAAGCCAACGCAGTGGTGGCGTTTTATCCCGCCAACACCGTGAACGAGGATGACATCGAGGTGTATACCGACGACACACGCAATCAGGTGTTGTTCACCTACCGCACCCTGCGGCAGCAAGGTGAAAAGCGTCAAGGGGTTGCAAACAAGGCGCTGGCTGATTTTATTGCACCCAAAGCCACAGGCAAAGCAGATTACATCGGCATGTTCGCCGTCACGGCCGGCTTGGGGATCGAGAAAAAGGAACAGCAATTTCTTGATCTACATGATGACTACTCCTCCATCATGCTCAAGGCGATTGCGGATCGTCTGGCGGAGGCGTTTGCTGAGTATATGCACGAGCGGGTTCGCAAAGACCTCTGGGGCTATGCCGCAGACGAAGCGCTCAGTCAGGACGACTTGATCAAGGAAAAATACCGTGGAATCCGTCCTGCCCCTGGATACCCGGCCTGTCCGGAGCACACCATCAAACAAACCATGTTCGATGTGATGGCGTGTGGTGACATTGGCATGGCAGTGACTGAAAGTCTGGCCATGACGCCAGCCGCCAGTGTGTCCGGTTTTTACTTTTCACATCCACAAAGCGATTATTTTAATGTGGGTAAAATCGGCGAGGATCAGTTACAGGATCTGTGTGTCCGCTCAGGCCGCAGTCAAGAAGACCTCAAGCGCGCTTTGGCACCTAATCTGAGCTAACTCACTTGAACAACAAGGGATCAGAGTCCTACGGCTTGTCATAACGAAGGTACGTCGTTGGTCCCTGATGCCAGCTTGTCTTCAAATAGCTGCTCGGATGATTGAGCGGACAATTGACCAAAAAACCGTCTTAGCTGACCAAAAGACGGGTTTTCGGCCTTACCGTGTTTCCAGCGGGGATTTAATTCTGCGAACCAACCCTTTTCCTTGATTTCACCGATGAAGGCTGCGAATCCGTCTCGCTGTATCACTCGTAACGACTGACCGCTGAATGTGAATGTTCTCCAGGACGGGTCCGTTTTCGCCGGATTCTCTGAAGAGACGCCTGATGGGCTATTCTCTGCTGTGATGTATTGTGCTGCGCGTGGATCAGGCAAGATAAATAAGGCTGGAAAGTTATGCTCTTCATGGCTGTGTGGATTGGCATGGTCACTGTTGTGATGAAACAGCTCTAGATGCTCGCCCCTATTCAAGTGCTCATTGAGTGCTTTCAGGGCCCTTTTCAGAAAGGGTGAGATGTTGCCCATATCGGGGTCCTCATGTTGGGATGAGTTGTAGCGCAAATTAGCCAGGGCACTCCGAATACCCGGTTCGCAGTGCGGCGCGCTGCTAAAACAGGAGTCAGACGAACTATCCCCCTCATCCAGCGCAGAAAAAGACTCGGGCTGCAATGGATGCCGATCTTCGTGAAAGTCTTTTTCTTCTACAGTGGTGCACACCATCAGCAAGTCGTAATCGGCAGTCAAGGGCTTTTTGATCACAGGGTGTCCCAGCACATGGATCTCGGAAAAGGACTCAGGTGGTTTGTTGATTACCTTGTTGGAATTAAAAATATGGGGATAACCCATGATGGTCCAAGCGGCTTTTTGCGTGCCGTAATAGGTGGTGCTGGGGACGGCTTGAAAGTGAATGAACTGGTTGCTTTTGTGCGATGAATAAAACGTAAACTGTTCACCAAGATTAAATTTATTGCTTTCAGATTCATGAATACCAATTTCCAAATTGTCCCAAAGCTCCTTGATACGAGCATCTGTCAACAGCAGTGGTAATTCAATCGCGTATTTTTGATCAATAGCGTCTTGTACAGCTGGCAATCTGGAGACAGGTATCAACGCGTCTACCTCATTGCTAGGGTGGACGTGCAGGTTACCTTTTACGTCCATATCCGTGCAGGGCGGCGGTTGCATGGGATTGTCCCAAAAGTCCTGTGCACATAGCAGGCCTGCAAAGGGTCCCCACTTGGCAGTTTTACTTTTTATATGAAATGGCTTGGTCGGAAACCCTTCGGATAAAGGTGTTTTTGAGGCAGGATTGATAGTACGTATTCCAAGAATCTGGTGATGTTCCCATGCATAAAGCCAAATTCCAAATAAGTGTTCTGGCAGCATGCCAGAGTTGCAAACGGCCAACACGTGACGTATTTCATCGGCTACACAGGTGGAGTTCCAGTTACCCAGTTCATAGGGAAGTTCCGGTTTTAAGGTAGAGGGAATTTGTCTGAACATACCCCCGGTGGACGTTCTTACCATCGCTTGTCCCGACTGCGGGGTGTGACGTCGAGTCGCTGAGGCGGAGGGTTTATTGTATTGACCAGACAAACGGGTCTGTGTTTGGGTTTGTTGTTCAAAATGGCTGATCAGGTGTTTAACCCCTGAACTGGGTGCAACAGGATTCATGATGGTTTTTAAAAAATTAAATTGATTCGACACCCGCATCGTGGGCTAGTCAAGACGAATGCCAAGGACATCCTGCATTTTTTGTTTGGTCTGATCGTCATGGACCAATTCGGATAACCACACGTGTACAGGTTTGTTGGCCCAGGACAGCGCTTTGTCGAGCATGGGGGCCAACGGACCATATGGCTCATGGGTTTTAAAGTAAGACGCCACTTGCTCGAGCAACTGGATCATGTTGGCTCGGTGGGTCGCAGCAGGCGTTATGTTCATGGTTGCTGCCGTAACTTGTGTTGATTCACTCACACGCTGCCGGTCAGCCCCTGCATGTGTCATCAACGTAGCCACGGGGGCGATATTGCCGCTTGGCGGTTCAGCCTGCGGGTAGCCCAGCCAGTCCTGATGTTTGCAAATGAGACGTGTGAATAGCTCGCTACACCGAGTGAACGGACAAGCGCCCTGTCCCCAGCGCTGATCAATGCGTGTAGCAACTCGCAGCAGCGCCTGATCGGCTCTGCATAAGTCGTCGAGCTGCTGTTGGATGGCACTTCGATGCTGGTGCACAAATCGCTCTGCCCGAGCCTTGTTAGACTCATCGCCAACCGCTTTACACCATGCAAACCAGTGAATGGTTCCGTGGTCGTCGCTGATCAGGGGATAGGTTCCGAGGGCGTGCGAAAGGTGTTTATCCAGCCAAGTCAGCTTGGCCATCCGCTCTTGGTTGGCTTCGTCGGGATGGTCGTCCAAGCCCATCGGGTCGCAAGCAGGAAACCCATCGTTCCACCAATGATCAAACCATTCCGCCATACCCTCGATCGCAGTGGCAAGTTCCGTAAAGCCTGTCTGTTTACAACTGGCGCGTACGTACCAGACAACCAACTGTAAGTCTTTGGAGGCCGTTTGAATGGCGTCTAGCGACATGTCCATGACATCGGACCACCTGGCCTTTGGGCGGTGACTATCCCAGTGCCCGGTAGACAGGGTATCTGTTTCTTCCTGCTGGGCTTGGCCGATGCGATCGTACCAATCGGTCATTTGGATATCGTGTCCGGCAGGTTTGGCTGTGCTGCAAGGCTTACGTATGGCGTCAATCCATGGATGTGAAACGGAAGTGCTTGTCATGATCTCAAGATGCGTTACTTAATAAGTTTGATCAGGTACGGGAATTTGGCAGGGTGATTCGATAGGGAATCCATCGGATAACAACGGGCATTGCAGGTTTTCCCAAGACGCTGGAGATGCCCAGTTGCCGGCCCGCATGGCCGAGTATCATGGGCGTTGAATCGGTCAGCGTCGCAGAACAAACCGGCTCAATATGCGCTGGTAGCAGGTCTTTGAGCACATCAGCCAGGGTGGTGTGATCAGACCCGTTTTGATGGACCAATCGTGAAAATGCCGTCAGGTTGATCCCTGAAAAATCAAACACGATACGACTTGACCGCAGCTCGAGTGTTGTACCCAGACGAACACGGCCCAATCGCATCGACAATTGACCCAGATGGCAAGCCCATTGTGCCGACATCTCATGGCGCGCATGTTGTAATGGTTTGAGCTGGCATGCTAGTCCTGTGAATGAAGCAACCATGCGTTCAACCACTTCTTGTGAACGTATACGTTGAACGCTTTGTCCGTGAAAATTCAAACGCAAGGTACGCAGGCGATCAGGTGCTGAGCAGGGCGTTAAATGACCGGCCCAGGCGGCCAGTGCTTGCCTGACTGGCCATGGTGTCGAGGACCATACTGCAGGTCGTGTCAATCCCCATGCTGCTAGATCTTTTAATGTGAGGGGTTGGGCCAGAAGATCAAGCAGACGGTGAGCGGCCTCATTTTTGTGAAGCTGGCGTTCGTTTGTCACCCACTCCTGGTACACCCGCGGCAAGGGGCCGTTAATCCCCAGCAAACCGTGACTGTTCAAGGTGATGTCTCGGGTATCCTGGCTGGATGAGATATCGTATGTTGGGTGAACCAGATTTGCACAACTACGAATGGAGCCGTGGCCGCGTTGGTGGCGCAACCAGTTGGCCAGAATCATCAGGCCCTGAGCGTTGGGATTGTGGGTGTTCACTATCATGGCAGCTCCTCAGGGAGCGTATCCCAGGCACTGGTACGCCATGGACCAACATACACCGTGGCATCCCGATGTATATCAAACACCTGTAAGCGAATCACTTGCTGCAGGGGGCAAGCACCACCCAGGAGGCGATCGAGCATCCGGGACCAAACCACCACGCTGTGACTGGCAAATTCTTTGCCGTGAATGTACAGGGTAACCTCATTTGCACTGACCCAGACGTTATAAGGTTTACCCGGAAGCGGCACCCAGGTCGATTCAAGCCGAATGTCTTTGATGCTGTTGATTCGTCGTTCATGGCCGGCATCTTCTCCGCGGTTGAACAGCCGCAACCAGCTTTTAAGCAGCTCTCCGCGCTGGCTAACCCACTGCATTAATTCTGTACCGCTTAAGGCCATCAAATGCCATACACATTCTTGCTGTGGAACCGCTGCGATAAACGGAGATGGTTTACAAACGATGTGTGCCGACAGCTCATAACTGTCATGCTTGAGGCGCCAGCGCGAGGTATCGGGCGTATCTTGCATCCAGGCGTGAGAGACCTCCTGATGCTGATGACATATCAGGGCTGCCCCGATTGATTCAGCTTGGATGGACTGCGGTATCTGTTGTCGATTCATCAGGGCCAGCCGCCAGTCGGGTTCTGCATGTCCTGCCGGCGAGTCTTCATAGGCATACCAGCCAGGCAGTGTTTGATCCGCTTGTGCCGGTTGAAACATATCCAGCGACAGGAGCGGTGCAAGCGCTTGATGCATCAGCGTCTGATCGGTTTGACAGGTGTAATGTACGGATTCCACCCGCATGATGCCCAGCGATTTGTCTCCGCTGTTGTCAGGTCTGAGTCTAAAATCAGCCTGATCATCGCTGGGTCGAATAGGGAGCGCCCCAGCTTTTTTCCAGTTACTGGCCGCAACACAATTTAGTTTGAATGGCTGGCTCCCCAACCCCTGTTTCAGGTGTTCGATGTGTTCAGATCCGGCAAGATGATTCAGTGGGATCCACACCGTCATGCCCGCGGTATGAGATACCGTGGTTAGGCGATCTCTACATCCCAGCGGTAATAGCGGAAGCTCCAAGAAGCGTGCCGCTTCAGGGAGTATGAAGTAGTCCTGTAGCGCACTGTGCCAGCTGGGTGTACGCAGGTCTCTAGGCCATAATGATAAAGACCGGTCTGTTCCGATGCCGGCGGCGCTGATCCGACGATCGGTGTGGGTCCATTGTTGATCGATTTGTGTCCAGACTGTATCTGAATGAAGATGCAACAAATCCCACCACGCCCAAGCGGAGCCAGGGTCTGTACTTAGCCAGAGCGATACCTGCGCGGGCATGACATGGCTCGTTGCACGGTTTGCAAGTTTGATTTTTAAAACATACCGGGCATCGGGTGACCGCTGTGCCCAGTCATGGCTACCTGCGACAGACTGCAGTTCGACGGTGATCAGGTCAAGCCCATGCAGCTGTATATCCCAACAGGTTTGCAAAAAAATCGAACCATTGGTCAGTTGTGAACGTGTCAGCAGTGTCCCCTCGGGCAGGATTGATAGCCTGCCCTGGGCCAGTTGCTCTGCCCCCGGCTGTATTTGCACAATCGTACTGCTCGGGATGGCATGTAGCCAGTCCGGGTGTCGATGGGTCAGCATGGCTTGAGCCAGCTCAGGCAGGGCGCAGTCCACCCGGTGCTGTGTACGTGCTGCCAGATAGGCTACGCCCTCAAGCAGGCGTTCTATGTGCGGATCGTCACAATGCTCGGAGGCCAAGCCGAGACTGTGTGCAATCTCGGGAAATTCGGCAGCAAAGGCCTGTGCGTCTTTGCGCAGCGCCTGTAATTCGCGCTCAAAATAAGGTAGCAAGGTATCCATGGTCATACGACGGTTTCCTCCACCCGAACCGATTGTGAAGCCAGGTCAAGACGTGCAGCAAATCGAACATCAAAGCGTGTAGCGCGTGTCTTTAATACGCCATTAATTTTGAATTTCAGAATACGTGGGCTCAACGACTCTTCATCGATATACACGCGTACCTGGAGTAGCCGGGGTTCAAACATCAAAATGGCCTGCTCAATACGATGACGTAATACAGCTTGATCACGGGTTGAGTGGGGTGATAAACCAATCACCTCTCGAACACCATAGGCCAGCACCGAGCGCTGAACCGGCGTCTGGTTCGTACCGTGGTCCATGCTGTGGCCCGATAACTGAACGTTCGCAACCATAGTCAGTGGTGATTGCCTTGTGTTTAACAAACGCTCCAGTTCGCAGGCGATATGCCTTATGACGGTTTGACGATCGGCACGAGCGCCTTGTGAGCCACCGTGTACCGACAGCCGCTCCCATAAACCCACGGTACTGACGACATCCCTAGGACGGTCAACGGAACGGTGATTGATCAGACGACGATCGCGTGGCGAGTTCATAGCCTATGCCATTCCCAGCACATGGAGTCTTCTTCCCGGTGTAAAAGACCCAGCATGGATTGATTGATCTCCGCGTGACGCCTACCATCGGCTGCTTGCAGACTGTGGTGCCCCATAGTCATCGAAGCGGCCCACAACACGGGCGAACTTAATCGGCCTATACCATTGAGTTTGCTATCAATGTTCATGCTACGGTCTAGTAAAGCTGAACAGCGCTCGTTGCGGTACCACTGAACAAGCGTCGCAGAGGGCTTGGCCTGCGAATCACTCTGAGCGATGCTCCAAATGAGCCCGGCATAACGGTCCGCCTCATCGGCCAACACCGCTGTCGTCGCTCGATCCGCACTGGGCAAACGAAGCATGAGCATGTAATGACAAGCGTCTGCCCCAGCATCTGGGATCTGATGATATACAGGCCACTGAACCAACCACGGGACATACATGGTCCCGTCAACCGGATGTACATATTCGCTCAGACCACTGATGACCCAGGTGGTTTGGATACTGACATCAGGTGCAAGCGTAGCCGTCTGATCCGTGTGTTGCGAGCCAGTAGCCCGTCGGGGACTTGAGTACGACTCTGCTAACAGCGCAAACCAATCTGTATCGATGGGATGGTTAGCAGACATATTCAGCTCGCGGATAGGGGTAGCTTGCGCAGTCAGTGCTTCAAGAACGATCCCCCTGATCTGAGCTAACTGTGCTGTGGCTGACGAGAGATCCCGATGCCTGCTAACTGCCCATGCCGCATCATTGATCCAGGGGCTATAGAGGTCTGGTGGTGTTTCAGATTTGCAAAATAAGGAGTCCAACGACTGTTCGCCAATATACAGTGTTGGCATTTCACATACGATGCTTATGGTTTGATCTGTCCTGTGGGTCTCTTGACGATCTGTTCTTGATACCAACCTATCAATCGACACATGACGCGTTGTACGGCCCGGGGCACTGGCATATTCCGTAACGTGCCGGACTAAAAAAGCACCTGACCAGCCAAATGCGCCACCCATGATTGCACCCAATGGCACCGATCCGTAAATCAAAGGCTCAGGCACCGTTGAGTGCAAAAGTGCCACCCATCCGCGGGGCCGGGCATAGAACTCTACCCATACGATCCAGCCAAGGGTCATCGTACTTAGCAGCGCAATCGGTCTGGTCGTCGAAAAGACAACCCGACGGACTGCGTTGTAGCATGGCAAAACCCACTGAAGACTGAGCAAGGTCACGAGATTACGCCGCGAGCGAAGTGACAGGTGTCAGGGTGATCACCTCTCCTGTGCAATCGACTTGCAGCATCCCTTGTTCAAGAGGCAAGTGATTAACAATCAGCGCCATGATATTTTCACTGAGCTGTTGCTCAATATGGCGAGCCCCTGTTGGATGGGCCAGTGCGCGATCAGCCAACGCGGTGACAACGGATTGATTGACGACAAGTTCACAGCCCCACTCGGATTGCAGCTGTGTACAAAGTTCATCAATCCGTTGTTGCGTAATCGCCTGTACGGCAGAACGATCAAGAGGCTTGAAGGGGATACCAATCATCCGCCCCAGTAGAGGCGCCTTAAAGGCTCTGAGTAGATCCGGTGTTATCAATTCAAGCCGCTCATTTAAGTCGGATTCCTGATCGGTCATGACAGATCGCCCCAGTTGTTCCAACACCTGATCGCCTACATTACTGGTGACTACGATCACAGTATTACTAAAGTCAACGGTACGGCCTTCAGCGTCATCGAGCTGGCCTCGGTCAAAAACCTGGTAGAACAGTTCGAGGACATCAGGATGTGCTTTTTCGGCCTCGTCCAGCAAGATAAGGCTGTAAGGCATGTGCCGTACTGCTTCGGTCAGAATACCTCCTCGACCGTAGCCGACATACCCGGGGGGTGCACCTCTGAGGCTGGCTACACTGTGGGCCTCCTGAAACTCGGACAGCGATAGTCTAAACAACTGTCTCTCACTACCAAACAAGGCATTGGCCAAGGCATAAGCGGTTTGTGTTTTACCCGTACCCGAGGGCCCTGTCAGCAAAAATACAGCACGTGGCTTATTACGTCGGCCCAAGCCACAGGAGGCAATCAACAGCTCGCTTGCAATACGTGTCAGAGCCTCCGTCTGTCCTTTGACACTGCGTTCCAGGGTGCTTCCCAGCGATCTCAAAATGAGGTGTTCATGAGCCTGCAGCTGACCGATGGGAATACCCGTCCACTCCGTAATAATCGTAGCGATTTGTTCGCGATCAACTTCACCGGCCGAGGGGGCCACGGTTAAGGCCTTTTGGCGATGGAGCTGATAGTCCTGTTGGGGTGTGACGCTGTAGGGCGCTGCGAGAAGACTCTGGTCCCAAGATTGCCATGCCACGTTAAGTTCTGACAGACAGGTTTGGGTTGCTTGTTGGGTGTTTGCTGCGACCACCATCGAATCGGTCAATTGAGTTTCTTGATCCCTCATTGCCTGCAATTGATCGGGTGGGGTCAGTCCGCTGCGTTCAGCGAGCTTGCGTCGCAAAAGACTCACAGCAAGTCGCCCCTGTAGCTGTTGGAGTTCACCGCAATGCCCGGATTGAATCAAGGCGGCACGGGCGCATGCGGTATCAAGTAGGCTAATCGCCTTGTCAGGCAAAAACCGGCCATGCAGATAGCGTGCGGACAACTCGACGGCTGCCTGTACGGCCTCGGGGTGAATACGCACACCATGATGATTTGATAACAGTGATGCCACCCCCGTCAGCATGTCCACAGCAACACTGATGGAAGGTTCGTTGACTTTAACGAGTTCAAAGCGTCGGGTTAACGCAGCATCCTTTTCAAAATACTGTTTGTACTCAGACCAGGTGGTGGCAGCAATCATTCGCAGTTCCCCGCGCGCCAATGCCGGTTTTAATAGATTGGCCGCATCGGACGTTCCAGGCTGACCCCCTGCACCGATCAACGTATGGGCTTCGTCGACAAACAGGATAACGGGTTTGGTATGTTGTCGTACGCATTCAATAACTGCTTTTAACCGATGCTCAAATTCACCTTTTGCGCTGGCGCCTGCCTGCAGACCGCCTACATCCAATACAAACAATCGGGCAGCAGCCAGTGCCTGCGGAACCGTTCGTTGATGAATTCGTAATGCCAGTCCTTCAACAATCGCCGTTTTGCCGACGCCGGGATCGCCCACTAAAATGGGATTGTTTTGACGCCTGCGCAGCAGAATGTCGATAAGTTGTCCAATGTCCTTGTCGCGACCGATGACCGGATCCAGAGCGCCGAGCTCGGCTTGGGCCGTCAGATCCAGAAGAAAGCCCGCCAGCGAATCTGGAATGATTGGGTTGGTCTGTTCAGCATGCTTCTGTGATGTGCGCGTAGTTATCTGCGCTTGCCGGTCAAGCCACAGCAGCGCTATGCAACACAGCTGCTCTTGAGTAATCATCACCTTCCCAGGTGGCTCTGTTTGAGCATATGACGCCTGATAGGCCTGATGGAGTATATCGATCAATTCGCCCGACATGACAGGGCGCTGCCCTGTGCCTTTGGCCTGAGACTGTAGTTGTTTCTGAATCGCATTTAGACGTTTGTGATAAATCGCCATCGCCTCGTCTGACACAATCTCTTGCTGAGCATGGTGTTCTTCGGACAGTAGCGCTGCACACAGGTGCCAGGGCGTCACTTGGAGGTACCCCTGCTCTTTAACCCGTCGTGCAATAGACTCCATGACGTGACGGGCCTGAATGGACAATGCATCAACAAGTGTCTTGATCGATAGCATGGATTACTTCCAATCCAGTTCAACACCATGATAAGTGGTGTTAGTGATGTAATAAATTCGAATTTTTTTGATATCAATGCCACGATCTACCGCCATTTTTCTTACAAGGGCTGCTCGGGATATGGCTGTTTCTTTGGCTTGCTCCAGATGGTCCTTATTGCAATAACCCGTGATGATCAGCGTTCCTTGTGATGAGGCTTGATTCAAAAACGCATTGATTTGTCGAGTCATCTCATCGTTAACCTTGATTTGTTGCCTGGCCAGCCCGATCAAACGAAGCGGCGTCGATACGGATTGATCTGTGCCGTGGATTGAGTCGGTCGTGTTGCTTTGTGCAACTGTGCTCGATTGACCCGCTGTGGCCTCTGCAGTTACAACCTTTTTTGATTCGCTGTTGGCCGTATTACTTTTTTCAGTCAGCGCTGTACAGGCCGTCATGGTGCTAAGAGTCAATACAGCCATGAATACCCGATGTACTGGATAGTTATTATTCATAAATATTTGAACTGGAATGAACGGGATAAAAACAATCCGTGGATCACCCTACGGATTGTTTACCTCATATACGCAAGGGGAATCAATAAGCTATCAAGCGGTTGCGCGATTGGTTGTTAAATCCCAGCCTGCACTGACGTTCCCGCCGCCTGCACCGTCGGTGCGTTTTTGTTGGGTGTAAACCCAGCGAATTTTGCCGTAGCTAAAGCTGACCTGTTCGTGCGGAAACCCGCTATCGGCCGTTGTGCCTGCAACATCAACTTTGGAAATCAAGACCTGTTCGAGTTTGATCTCGAAATACTTAACTTTGTCACCTCCCGATCGGCACACTTCAATAGTGACTTCTTTAATATGTTTGCCGCTGCAGCAGGCGTCGTAAATTTTTGGACTTGACTTATCGATTAAATGAACGATATTGAAAGTTCCGTGATTAACCCGCTCGGCTGTGGCGCCCCCCACCGAACTTGCGGTTGCTGAAGCAGGTTGCTCCAGATGGTGCTCAAAGCTGCTGATTTCAATCCAGTCTTTATGTTTATCGTCCGTACTTTCGCCGGGAATACCATCAATAGTTAAAAAGGCATCAAATGCCATGAGATTCTCCTGAGGTTGTGGGAAGGCCTGTTATCGCGTGGGTTGCGGCAAGTCCGCAACCAATCGCAGTGAAATGGTTAATTCGTCCAACTGGAAATGGGGCCGTAGATAGATCGCAGCGCGGTAGGCGCCTGGGTTCCCTTCTACATCGGCTACTTCGACATACGCTTCACGCAGTGGGTATTTGGCTTTTGCGTCCTGAGTGGCGTTGTCATCGAGCAGTACGTATTGGGCCAGCCATTGATTTAGAAAATCTTGTACGTTGTCGCGGGATGCAAAGCTGCCAATTTTGTCCCGTACAATCGACTTCAGGTAATGTGCAATGCGGGATATTGCAAATACGTAGGGCAGTTGAGCGGATAACCGCGCGTTGGCGTTGGCAGCGTCGGTGGTGTACAGACGGGGTTTTTGTACTGATTGGCCACCAAAAAAAGCAGCATAGTCGGTGTGTTTGCAGTGAACCAGACCGATAAACCCCAAATCTGACAACTGCTTTTCAAGTCGGTCGGTCAATGCCACTTCTGTGGGGCATTTAAGTGCTATCTGGCCTTCATCACTTTGGAATGTGTGGGCTGGCAATCCGCAGACCAGGCCCCCTCCTTCAACGCCACGAATGGCGGCCAACCATCCATGTTGAGCAAAGGCTTGCGCTAGATTGGCTCCATACGCGTATGCCGCATTCATCCACAGATAAGATTGATGTTCCCCAACAGCCATGTGCTCTACGAAACCAAACTGTTCGATGGGTTGGGTATCTGGGCCATACGGCAGACGACCCAGAACATGTGGCAAAACCATCCCTACATAACGGGCATCTTCACTGTCACGAAATGCACGCCATTTAACGTATTCCGCAGTTTCAAAAATCTTGCTCATGTCACGTGGGCGGGTGATATCCGCAAAACTTTCTAACCCGAACAGTTCAGGTGCAGCAGCAGTTAATATCGGTGCATGAGCTGCCGCGCCAACGTGGCTGAGTTGATCGAGCAGATAGATGTCCTCTGCGCCTCGTCCAAATTCATAATCAACAATGAGGCTGGCAAAAGGGCTCCCGCCAAAAGTGCCATATTCTTCTTCGTAGACCTGTCTGAAAATGGCGCTTTGATCAAAATCCGAGGCGCTGCGAAAATCTTTGATCAAGTCGCGTTTACTGGCGTTTAAGCATTTGATTTTTAGCATCGGGCCTGTTTCGGTCCGCTGAGTCAGATAATTTAATCCGCGCCATGTGGCCTCAAGCCGCTGAAAATCAGGGTGATGAATAATGTCGTTGATTTGATCGGACAACAATTGATCCAGTGCTGCAATCCGATGGTCCAGGCTGGCTGTCAGGTTGTCAGATACCGTCACTGCGCCGTCAAGTACCTCCTGTGCCAACTGTGAGACCAGATCTTTCGCGCGGGCTTTTTCCTGCTCCGAGGTTGCAAGGTGAGTGTGTTTAACAAGCTCGTCTAGCCAAGACTCGGTGGTTTGGACGTCTGTCAGTGACTCCGAAGGTATTGCCATGGGTGCGTTCATGATCACTCCTCGTTATCGGGTTGTACGTTAGGGTTGCCCGCCGATTGGGTCCCCAGTCGAGTCAACGTATTCGTGTCTCGTACCAGTTGGTCCAGGGCCTCTTCGAGTCGATCATTACCTACCATCTTGTTACGTAGATCGGACAGTCGAGAGCGTATGTCCAGTAACTTGTTTAATGGCTCAATCTGTCGAACCAGCTGATCAGGTTCAAAATCATCCATGGACGTAAATGTCAATTCGATGCCGAGTTGGTCATCACCCTTGCCAAGGCGATTGGGCACGGAAAGGGACAGGCCGGGTGCGATCGCCTTGATCACCTCATTGATGTTGTCCCGATCTATCTGCACAAACCGGCGATCTTTCAGCCGGGGCAGATGGTGAGTGGCATGACCGGACAGATCACCCACAACACCTAACACCATGGGTAACTCTTTGCTCTCGATAGCGCCGCCAACCTCAACGTCGTATGTAATCTGTACGCGAGGTGGTCTGATCCTTGATAGTTTCTGTTGTGAGCTTTCCATGCCCATGTGACAATCTCCTGAGATGGGGATTAACGAATGACACGAGCCGGAAGGCTGGTGCGTTTGAGGGTTTGCAGGGTCAGCGGATCGAGCCCGCTAATATGCCGATACTGGAATGAGAGCAAGACTGGCTCACCAGCGTTTGATTCCGCGACCCAAGACAACACAATGGATTGTCCATCTTTGCTCTGTTGCGCCTGATTCAGCAGACGCAGCCATCCCAGTCGAGAGGTGTATAGCGCCGGGGTCAGTGTTTGTCCGCTGTTTTTCTGAGCATACAGGCGCACTCCTCGACCATTGCCAGGGCCAGGCCATTGAAATGACTTCCAGCTTTGTGGCCCATTACGGTAGCGCAGCGTTTGACCGTCGATATCCAGTTGAATATCTGCGAACCCAGCCGTAGGAATGGGACGTAACTCAAATGTCGCTGTATCGGAATCGTTCAAGGTGTCGCTGGCTACTGATTGCAAACGACTGATGCCGTCCAGATAGCCGGGTGCAAAATCCAGACCGATACCGTTCCATGTCCGGGCGGTCAAACCACCATGGCGCTGAGTTACAAATGGTGCAAGTTGTCGATCAATAAAGCGGTCCAGCGTCCCATCTTTGGATTTGAAAAATCGCGCCAGATCGCTCAGACCAGCATCTTGCCCTTCATCTGACAAAGGATAACGCTGAGCCAATTGATTCCATGGTGTCAACACGTCGCGAGCCCAGGCCGTGTTTAAGTCCTGACCGGTGGTACGGGTCATCAGACCGAGTGTTTTAACTGCGGGTTTGAGCAGTACCTCTCGAAAGGTGTCGCGGGTTTGAGCAGGCGTATCTTTGAGCATGGATTGATCTATCATCTTGACCAGATCTGTCCACTCTGATGGCTGATTGGCCAGGATTCCAGCCACGAGGGCTCGGGTGTCTGTCGGGCTTTGGCTGTTGAAATGTTTGTCCAGCCAGGCCTGTTTAAGTTTGGCGACCAGATCCGCGTACTGGGTCGCAGTGGTTGAATCGGTCCCGGCCCATCGTTCAAGGGTCTGATAGGTCGATCCGAGAGGATGAGCGGTGGTGTTGCCAGCTTCTGGCGAGGGTGGCGAGGTACCGATCAATGCCTTGGCTTTACCCAGTTGTGCTTGAATCCAATGGGTTTTGGAGCCTGCAGATTCATTCAACATCGATTTGAATACAAGCCAGTAGGCAGAGGTTTGACTAACCGAAAGAGATTCAAGGGCTGCGTTCACCTGTTTTCCGTCTTCGGCATTGATCCAGTCACTTTGACGGATCAGAGCCAACCACTGCGATATAAATTCGTGATCGTAAAGGGTGTGTAATTGTAGTAAGGTGTCCTGAGTGTCCTGGCTAATTGGCTGCTCCTGGCCGGAGGATGAGTTACCCAACACCCAGTCATCAACTCTTAATTGACCCTGCGCAGCCTTTGAAAAGGCGGGTTGTATAAACGTCTCAAAGGCCCGGCGAGTAAATGCACCTGCAACCACAGCCCGTCCGCTGAACCATCTGGCGTTGTCGGGCCCAACAATGGACGCGATCGATATGGCAGGAAATTGTGCTGAGGCCTTGTCGCGAATATCCGCATAGATTTTATCGATCGCGGAGCCCGGCTTTTGGAGTTGTTTGAGCTGTTCTTGAACCGTTGCGATTAATTCGGGTCGCGCCCGATAGTGAGGGCGCATTGGATCGTCCAGGGCGTTGCTGTATTTGATGAGCAGCGTCTGCGCATCATCGCGCAGCGTATTTGAGAGGGTCTCATTCTGTTGATCCAGTAGCTGGCGCCACACGGGCGGTGTCTGAGCCAGCATAAATGCAGACTCGACCCGCTGTGGGTCAGACAGCATCATGTAGAGCTTGAGCTGGTTGTACAGCAAACGCGTCTCATCGTCTGAAAGACTTTTTTTCCGGATGATCGACGCGTTGGCTTGGCCCAACGTGCGTTCCAGTTGTTGACCTACCGGTTGTAGCAACGAATGGTCGATCCGTTGCCACAGTACGCGTTTTAGTTGCAACCGGGCGTGCTCCGTTGTGTCTAAAAAGAGCCCCTGCCCCAACGCAATCCACAGACGATGCAGGGTGGTCAGACCCCAGGGTGAGTCTAAGAATCGTATCAGCTGGGTGGTGTCTCTCAGTGTTTGAGCAGTCAGCCAGTCTGTGGTGTTCGTCAGCGGTTTGAGTTCGGTTTGAAGCGCTGTCATGTAGGCTCCTTGACTTCGCTGCACTTGCCACAGGCAGACCCCTGTCAGGCCGATTGCAGCGGCAATCATCAAACATTTAAAAACGAGGGCTCCCGTCGACATGCGCGGCACACTGAGGCGGGCTTGACGTAATCGGGGCCATACGATCGTGTCCCACCACCGTTGACTGGCCACGGATGAGGCAGCCAGTGGCATGATTTCAATGACAGGTATGGGAGGGTAGTAAGGATTGGGTTCAGCCAGGCAACGAATGAGTTGTTTAAAAATCTGCTGGCTGTTATGACCATAGTCAATGGCTTCCAGTTGCTGGTAATGCGCGCTGGACTCTAACCGGAGTGCATTGTATGCATGGGCAGATTCCATCGTACCAAGCCAGGTATCCCAATCAATGCAAAAACTGTCTTCAGACCAACCATCAACGGCTCGGGCAATTAATGAGGGACTTGTGCCGTATGTCACGAATGCACTGAGCCCTACAAGCTGCGGTTGTTGAACGATCAGGGAGACAGGTGGCGTATAGCGTAGGGCCTGAGATAGCACATGAAGTCGATGCCGGCGTTCGAAGGCCCATGTCGCCAGTTCTGTTCCCATCACGTTATCGCAGGCCAACATGACCGACTGCAGGTCTGATCGCTGAGCGCGTAGCGAGAACCATTGACCCAATGTCTTCCAAGCGGGACTGCCTGCATCCCATTGCTCGGGCCATAAAATGATCGCGGCCTCCCGTGTCAGGATGATCGACATGGGGTTGGGATGTTTGGGTGCAAAGCGCTGAATGGGATAATCAATAGAGGCTGATTCAATCAGGCTCAGTATGCTGTCTGGATTATTAAAAATTACAATCGCCCAGGGTAGACGACGCTGTCGCTTCCAGAAGTTTGCTTTGTTGCGAAGATTAGAGCGGATGAGCTGTGAGGCTTCTTGCAACTGATTTAAAACCATGCGGGAGCTCTCATCCATGGAGTCGAGCCCAGACCTTTTTGTAAAGGCAGACGATACGCGCCCCAGCCATTGGCTCATCCAGTCAAACATGTCGCAACGTGCCCTTTATATTCATGATAAACAGAGGGTTGTGATGTCGATATCACCTGATGATTGCACTCAGTGGCCCCGGTACTTCGATATGACCGTAGTCACCCATGGACCAACGGCCACCCCAAGTCAGCTCAAGCCGTTCAGACGCTTTTCCCAAAGCCTGATAAGCCTCCCATACCCATGGGTCACGCAGATCCAGCATGGGTACACCATCTTTTAACGGAGCCAGGTCAGCAGCCAAACCGTACTGGTGTTTGCTTTGATTGGGTGGGGCTTGAGTCACTCGCGGGCCTTGCGCAAATAATTCGGACTGTCGGTCGGCAGAACGCAGGCCTTCAAGCAGAATGAATTCGTAACGTTGCGCGTACAGTTGTTCCAGCAACTGCCCCAGCTTTTTCTGAAACTGTGGATGCAAGGAGGACACGTCCCTGTTGATGTTTTGAGTGGAGACAAGTGGATTGCGCAGCGACAGACCTGTGGATGAAATGACGGAGGGGCGTTGCCAGTAGCCATGCCAGTCGCTGGTTAATTCCACAGGGGATGAACTGGTGAAAGTAGCCTGCCACATAAGCCACAGTAGTGCACATACACCAATGAATCCGCCTAGCAGCATGCCGGCCAGGCCACTGACTGCAGGTTGAGCCATGCGATGGCGCCAACGTTGATTCATGAGTGACGCATCAACCGAAGTGATGGTGTCAATCAGTTGATGCTTCTGCAAAGAGACAGGACCCTGCACTTATACTCACCATGCAAAATAACTTGGAGCGAATGATTATGCTGGCGTCATGCAAGGGCTATTCCGAGCGGGTGATGCAAAAAAGGTTTGCGCCCTCCCTGTTGGGAATCATCATGGGCTTCGGGCTATTGATAACCGCCTGCAGCCAGGCACCGACCAAGGTCAAAATGAATGTGACCGTGAGTACGCAAACCAATCCGGATTCCATGAATCGTCCCTTGTCCGTGGTGACAAAGCTTTATCAGTTACGTGATAAGTCGGGCTTCGAGCAGTTGAGCCTTCCCGAGCTATCGGGTGGCTCATTTGAGGATGAGATGCTTGCCAAAGACTTGGTGAGCAAACAGGAGTTGGTGTTTATTCCTGGCCAGGATAAATGGTTTGACCTTGATATATCGCCTGCGACCCAATACATCGGTGTGTTGGCCATGTATCGAAAGCCGGATTTAAATCGCTGGAAGCTGCTTTTTAAAGTGCGTGACCTGGCCGATGATCCTCGATTGATGATTGACCGCTGTGGGCTGGTCAGCAACAGCAGCGCGCTCGATCCTATCATTGGGCAGGATCTGAGCCTTCCGATGAGCTGTCCTGCAGCAACGAACGCACCCGCTGTGCCCAAACCCAGTGCGACTAAAAAGACAGGAGTAGCGCCGTGATGAATGCGTCCGTGTTATGGGGTGATGGTTTGTTGTTGGCCCCACAGCATTTTCAGCAGCAACAGCGGTTGTGGGAGACACAACTCAATGCCATTTTGCATCGTGGGGTTGAT
>DAITMV010000002.1:0-57163 GCA_036834985.1 Burkholderiaceae bacterium
CCGCTACCCGGAGCGCCCAGCATCAGGACGTTGTGCTGGCCAGCGGCGGCGATTTCCAGTGCCCGCTTGGCGGCGGTTTGTCCGCGGACATCCTTGAAGTCGCCGGTGTGAGTCTGGGTCATCACGGGCGTACTGGTGCAGGCGGACTGAAGGGGTACAGCAGCGCTCAGGCCTTCGCCATGGCCCACCAGATGTGCAGCGGCCGCCAGCAGTGTATCCGCGCCGTAGACCTGAATGTCTGGATATACAGTGCTCACCCACGCCGCTTCCGGTGCGTTGGCGGCGGGTACCATGAGGCGGGTGGGGCTGCTGCTGCCCTGAGCAAGGCTCGAGTGTCGGCGGGACATGGCCACGGCGATGGCCAGTGCGCCTCGGCTGGGCAGCAAGGCGCCCGAGAGCGACAGTTCACCGGCAAACTCCCACTCCGTGAGTGAGGCGTTGGGAAGTTGACCACTGGCCGCTGCAATGCCCAGAGCAATCGGTAGATCAAAACGTCCGGAGCCTTTCGGCAGATCAGCGGGCGCCAGGTTGATCGTGATTCGGCGATTTGGAAATTCAAAACCGGAATTGAGCAGCGCGGATCGTACTCGCTCCCTGCTCTCCCGCACTTCGGTGTCTGGTAATCCGACCAGCGTAAAGCCCGGTAGGCCGGCTGCCAGATGCACTTCGACCCGCACCTGAATCGACTCGGTACCTACAAAGGCACGAGACAATAAAACCGCAAATGACATGACGATGCACACAAAAACAGCCAGTGTGCGTGTTTAGCCACTGATGAATCGCGATGACGATTCTGATATGGGGAAGGGGATGCACCCATTGGGGCTGACTGATCCCCGGAACGAACTATGGTGTGTCTTGAGATGTCCGGGCTTCAAGCTCAGCCATGCGCTTTTCCAGTGCATCCAGCTTTTCTCTGGTGCGTAGCAAGACCTGTCGCTGAATCTCAAAATCTTCGGCTGAGACGAGCTCCAATTTCGCAAAACTTTGCTGTAACAGCTGTTTTAGCGGGTTATCGAGACCGGTGACCCCATTTGTTGCAAAAAGCTGACTTATTTTGGTTTGAATGTCATCCAAAAGAGTGACTTTATTCATGAGTTAACCCCAGACTTTGATTGGACTGCAATTAAAGAAATCTTAAGGACATATTACTTTAATTGGGTTTTTACCGCGCACCGTCGTGGTGCCTTTCTAGGCTGCATGGTTTTGGTGCATAAGTCTATCCGTTTTGAAGTCGTGCGCAAAAGCGGTGCGTCGATGGCAGGAATGCTGACGTTTGCAAGCTGGCACGATTCTCGCGAGATAGGTCGCACAGAGAATCAAAGGCATTTGTTAATTTTTTGGAGAGCAATATGAAAAAATTAATGTTGGCAAAAGCTGTCGCACTGGCCATCGTTTCTATCCCCGCTGTATCCATGGCTGCTGACCCAGCGCCTGACTACACCTTGACCGGTAACGTTAACGTTTTTACCGACTATCGGTTCCGTGGCATTTCCCAGACCGTTAAGGGCCCCGCGTTGCAAGGCGGTTTTGACTTTGCACACAAGAGCGGCTTTTACATCGGTAACTGGAACTCCAACGTATCTGGCGCCCAATACAACGCGGGTAACGGTGCTGAAATGGACTTCTATGCAGGGTACAAGGGCGAAATCGGCTCAACCGGCATCAGCTATGACGTGGGCGATCTGTACTACTACTACGATAAGGCACGCCTGGCCAAAACGGGCGGTGGTACCCAGCGTTATGACAACAACGAAGTGTATGCCAGCCTGGGCTACGGCCCTGTATCAGGTAAAGTGTCCTATGCAACCTCCGACTACTTTGGTCTGAATGGTTTCACCGTTCCTGCTCGTTCCTCCAACCCTGCCAACATCTATGGCCGTGGTTCTTCACGTGGCACCGTGTACTCAGAAGTTAACTATTCTCAGGAAGTGTTGCCCAAGTTGACCCTGGTTGGCCACTTAGGCCACACCAGCGTTAAAAACTATGGTGCATTTAGCTACACCGACTACAAGGCCGGTGTCAGTTATGACCTGAATGGTTTTGCTCTGGGCGCGGCAGCCGTAGGCACCACCAGCTTGAATTCTGATGCCAAGACCGACTTTTACAGCGCCACGTCCGGTACGGGCAACAAGCGCCTGTACAAGTCAACACTGGTGTTGTCTGTTGGTAAGACTTTCTAATCTATTCAGTAGCTTAGTAGTTTAAGTAAGAAAAAACGCGGTGCCTTCGGGCACCGTCCTAATCCTCCTCGTTCCATAAGGAGAACGAAATGAAACTCATTACCGCAATCATCAAGCCATTCAAGCTTGACGAAGTTCGTGAGGCGCTCTCCGCCATTGGCGTGCAGGGGATCACAGTGACAGAAGTCAAAGGGTTTGGTCGTCAAAAAGGTCATACCGAGTTGTATCGCGGTGCCGAATACGTGGTGGACTTTTTACCCAAAGTAAAAATCGAGGCCGCAGTTGCCGATGATCTGGTGGATCAGGCATGTGAGGCCATCGAGAACGCAGCCCGTACCGGCAAGATTGGTGACGGCAAGATTTTTGTATTCGACTTGCAACAGGTGATCCGGATTCGTACCGGTGAAACTGGCAAAGACGCACTTTAAGACTTCGTGAGGACTCAAATGAAAAAGCTGCTATCGACATGGTTGGCAGCCGCGGCACTTAGTTGCGCGGCGATAGCGCCATCCGCCATGGCCCAAGACAAACCAGCGGCCCCTGCCGCAGTCACTGCTCCGGCCCAGGCCACTCCTGCACCAGCTGCTCCTGCAGCACCCGCAGCGATGCCTGCAACGGCCGCCCCAGCGGTTGCTGCTGCCGCTCCAGCCGCACCTGCTGCTGCGCCCGCCCCTGTTCCCAACAAAGGCGATACCTCCTGGATGATTGTGGCGACCGCCATGGTTATTTTGATGACAATTCCCGGGTTGGCTTTGTTCTACGGCGGCTTGGTGCGAAGCAAGAACATGCTGTCTGTCCTGATGCAGACGTTCATGATCTTTGCCGTGATCGTGGTGTTGTGGTCGATTTACGGGTATTCACTGGCATTCTCGGCCAGCGGCCCCTTTATTGGCAGCCTGGACAAATTGTTCCTCAAAGGCATCACACCCGACAGCGTTGCTGCAACTTTCAGCAAGGGTGTGGTGATTCCTGAATACATTTTTGTAGCGTTTCAGTCGACCTTTGCCGCGATTACTGCAGGCTTGATCATTGGTTCGTTTGCAGAACGTGCACGCTTCTCGGCTGTATTGTTGTTCTGTGTACTGTGGTTCACATTCAGCTACCTGCCCGTGGCACACATGGTGTGGTACTGGGATGGTCCGGATGCGATCACTGATGCCAAGTCTTTGGACGTGGTCACTGCGAACGCAGGTTGGTTGTGGGCAAAGGGTGCACTTGATTTTGCAGGCGGTACCGTGGTTCACATCAACGCAGCGGTTGCTGGTTTGGTCGGTGCCTATGTGATCGGCAAGCGTACGGGCTACGGCAAAGAGTCCATGGCGCCGCACAGCCTGACCATGACCATGATTGGTGCGTCACTGTTGTGGGTGGGCTGGTTTGGCTTTAACGCAGGTTCCAACCTCGAAGCAAACGGTGTAGCTGCCTTGGCATTCGTCAACACATTGCTGGCAACTGCAGCAGCGACGGTATCGTGGGTGTTCGGTGAGTGGCTGTCCAAAGGCAAGCCTTCCATGTTGGGTGGTGCATCTGGTGCTGTGGCTGGTCTGGTTGCGATTACACCGGCTTGCGGCTTTGTCGGTCCGATGGGTTCACTGATTATTGGTCTGTTGGCCGGTATCATCTGCCTGTGGGGTGTCAACGGTCTGAAGCGTATGCTAGGTGCTGATGATGCGTTGGATGTTTTCGGTGTACACGGCGTGGGCGGTATCCTGGGTGCTCTGTTGACAGGCGTGTTTGCTGCACCTTCTCTGGGCGGCACTGGCATCTACGATTATGTGGCCAACGCAGTGAACCCTGAGTACAGCATTTCAGGCCAGGTGTGGATTCAGTTCCAGGGCGTTGTAACAACCATCGTCTGGTCGGGTGTTGTGTCATTCATCGCGTACAAGATTGTTGATCTGTTGATCGGCCTGCGTGTACCTGAAGATGAAGAACGCGAAGGCCTGGATATCACTTCACACGGTGAGTCTGCCTACCATAGCTAAATCGCAGGATTATCCGTCGCAAGATGGATGATAAAAACAAAGCGCCGACCAAGTGATTGATCGGCGCTTTTTTTATGGAGGCTCATGCGATCTGATGACGATGGATCAAACGCTGTAGCGAAGTACATGGTTGTCGATCAAACGGTAGGCGTGGTTACGTTGCTCTGCATCCCGATGCTGAATGATGAGGTGTCGCAGCAGTCCCAACAAAAACACATGAGTTTCTGAGGCGGCCAGAGCACAGTCTGTCGCTGGTTTGATTTGCCCGGCATTGAGGGCCTTGTGGTAAAGGGTTTCGAATTTGCTGCACAGCGTGGCCGAACGCTCCCGTTGAACCGCAAAAGCCAGTTCGAAATCGGCGACATATTCACATTTGTAAAACAAAATCGTGAGAACCTCAAATACGCGGTTGTCATCAAAAACGGCACCAACAATTCGCCGAAAGTAGCCGCGCAGTGCCGTGATGGGATCAGGCTGTTGGGGGCAGAGTTCCTCTTCGCCGCAGGGGTCAAACAGGGGAATGGCCACTTCGTCGCGAACGGCTGTAAACAGTTCGACCTTGTTGGCAAAGTGCCAGTACACCGCACCGCGGGTCATGCCCGCCGCTTTGGCGACGGTGTCCAGTGTGGTCCCGGCAACGCCGTGTTGCAAAAAGCAGGTACGCGCCGCGTCGACCAGTGACTGGCGTGTTTTATCGGCGTCTTCCTTGCATTTTCTGACCATGGCGGCAATTGGTTCGTATTAAAACTTGTTTACAAACATTCGTGTATGTATGTATTATGTCTCTAATCTTTGCACATTGCAACGCATGTGTTTTTTCCGGTGTTTGATGAGCCGGCTTGCGTCAACACAGTTATTCCATAAGGCAGTGATATGTCCGATCGCTCAATTATTCGTAAGTATCTGGTCGCCGTATCGGCGGTGGCTGTATTAACCGCTGGTGGCGTATTGTCGGGTTGCTCCAAGGCCCAGGGGGACGCTGGCAGCAAGGCCGCTGCATCCGGCGGGCCAAGCGGAGCTCCGTCGGCACTGCCAGCTGCGGTGTTAACGGTGGCACCTCAAACGGTGACGCTGACGCTGGATGCGGTGGGGCAAACCGAAGGGGCAAAAACAGTGGATGTACGGGCCCGTGTACAAGGCATTTTGCAGAAAAAGCTTTTCCAGGAAGGCGATAATGTTCGCGAGGGACAGGCTCTTTTTCAAATTGAGCGCGCGCCCTTTGAGGTCGCGTTGGCACAAGCAAAAGCCAATCTTGCCCAGGCCCAGGCCAAGCAGGAGCAGGCACAGCGTGAGCAAACCCGTCTGAAAGGATTGCTGGAGCAAAAAGCGATCAGCCAGCGCGAATTCGACGATGCCGATTCAAATGCCAAACTTAACGTCGCGGCTACGGCGGCGGCCCAGGCTCAAGTGCGTCAGGCTGAGTTGAATTTGAATTACACCTTGGTCACCGCGCCTGTAGCGGGCGTGACAGGCCGTGCCTTGCAGTCTGAGGGCAGTTTGGTCAATCCGAGCGGTGCCGAGGGTTTATTGACAACCCTGTCACAAGTCAATCCCATCTGGGTGCGGTTTAGTTTCAGTCCCTCTGAGGTGGCTAAATTGCCCAACCGTTCACCCAAAGACATCAAGCAGGTGCGTTTAATGATGCCCGATGGGTCGGATTACCCTGTGGACGGGGTCATCAACTTTGCGGCCAGCACGGTTGATCCGCGTTTGGGAACCATCAGCCTGCGCGCCGAGTTCAAAAATCCCCAAGGAGCCATTTTGCCGGGTCAGTTTGTGCGGGTCCGGGTCAGTGCCGGTCAGCAAGCCGATGCGGTCGCCATTCCACAAAGTGCCGTACTGCAGAACGATCAAGGGCGCTTTGTATGGGTCTTGGGAGCGGACAATAAAACTGCACCGCGCCCAGTGGTGGTGGGTGATTGGAGCGGCTCTAATTGGGTCATTCAGCAGGGCCTCAAAGCAGGCGATCGCGTGGTGATTGATAACCTGCTCAAGGTTCGTCCAGGCACAGTGATCAAACCGATTACACAATAAACGGGGACCATGATGAGTCAGTTTTTTATCAGACGCCCAATTTTTGCGTCGGTGATTTCGATCATATTCATTTTGGCGGGTATCGCCGGTTTGCGGGTGTTGCCCATTTCGCAGTATCCAGAGATTGCACCTCCTACGGTGACGGTCAGCGCGTCCTATCCGGGCGCCAGTGCTGAAACCCTGGCCAAGACCGTAGCCGCACCGATTGAGGAACAGCTCAACGGCGTGGAAAACATGCTGTACTTTAATTCGTCCAGCACATCCGACGGTACGCTGACCATCACCCTGACCTTTGAGTCTGGCACCAATGTGGACCAGGCGACGATTAACGTCAATAACCGGGTACAAACCGCCCTGCCCCGTTTGCCGGATCTGGTTCGTCAGACGGGTGTGACGGTTGCCAAACGGTCCAACGATCTGCTCCTGGTGGCGTCCATTCGATCCACCGACGGCAAATATGACAACCTGTTTTTGAGCAACTACGCGGCGATCAATATTCTGGATTCGATCAAGCGAATTCCCGGGATTGGCGAGGCCCGGATCATCGGTGCGCGTGACTATGGCATGCGTATCTGGCTCAAGCCTGATCGCATGGCGCAGCTTGGGATCACCACCACCGATATTGGGAATGCCATCAGAAGCCAGAACCAGCAATTTGCAGCCGGTAAAATTGGTCAAGAGCCAGCGCCTCCCGGGCAAAGTTTGGTATTTACAGTGACCGCGCAAGGCCGTCTGGTTGAGCCGGAGGAGTTTGGAAATATCGTACTGCGTGCAGATCCCAATTTGGGTGTGTTACGTATCAAAGATGTGGCCCGTGTTGAACTGGACGCACAGAACTACGATATCCAAACCAAATTAAGCGGTAAGGCCAACACCACGATTGGCGTTTTTCTGCAGTCAGGTGCCAATGCCTTGGAGACAGCAAACCGCATTCGATCCACCTTTGAAGAATTGTCGACGCAGTTTCCCAAAGGAGTGGTGTGGGAAATTCCGTTTGACACCACACGCGTGGTTAAAGAGTCCATCAAGGAAGTGATTTATACCCTGCTGGAAGCGGCACTGCTGGTGGTTATCGTGGTGTTCGTATTTTTGCAAAACTGGCGTGCCACCCTGATTCCGATCATCGCGGTACCTGTGTCATTGATTGGTACCTTTGCCGGCCTGTATGTGTTGGGGTTTTCGATCAACACCTTGACCTTGTTTGCGATGGTGTTGGCCATCGGTATTGTGGTTGACGATGCCATCGTGGTGCTTGAAAACGTTGAGCGCATCATGAATGAGCAGGATCTAAACCCCAAGGATGCGGCGATCAAGGCAATGAAAGAAGTCTCGGGGGCGGTGGTGGCCATCGTGTTGGTGTTGTGCGCTGTGTTTATTCCGGTGGCGTTTTTAGGCGGATTGTCAGGCAAGTTGTATCAACAGTTTGCGGTGACGATCTCGATTGCCGTGGTGATTTCAGGCATTGTGGCGCTGACATTAACCCCCGCCTTGTGTGCGTTGCTGCTCAAGCCTGCGCATCACACGCCTGCCATTTTTGTACCGTTCAACAAGTTCTTTGAGTTTTTGACAAATACCTACACCAGCAGCGTCAAACTGGCGATTCGCCGCTCGATGCTCTCCGCCGGTATTTTTGTTGCAGTGCTGGCGGGTGCTTTCCTGATGATTCGCTCGGTTCCAACCAGCTTTGTGCCGGTGGAGGATCAGGGCTATCTGATTGGGTCGATCATTCTTCCGGACGGAGCCAGTCTGGCGCGAACAACCGCGTTGACCGACAAGGTGCAGGCCATGAGCAATGCCGAATCGGCAGTGGAAAACGTGTTCATGCTCAATGGCCTGGATTTTATCGGTGGCGGTAACAAGACCAACGCTGCAACGATGTTTCTGCCGCTCAAACCGTGGGATGAGCGTGCGGTAGAGGCCCCTGATCTGGCCAAAAAACTGATGGGTAAGGCAGCAGGTGCATTCCGCGACGGCAACGTGCTGGTCATTAACCCACCGGCGATTCGGGGTTTGGGGTCATCGGGCGGCTTTGAGGTGTATGTGCAAAGCAAGGCCGACTCAAGCCCGGCGGCGCTGGCCGGTGCGATTCAGTCCTTCGTCACCGCGTTGCAGGCGCGTCCTGAGCTGGCGGGGGTCAACTCCTTTTTCCGGCCTACTGTGCCGCAGTTAAAAGCAGAAGTGGATCGCGAAAAAGCGATTGCATTGGGTGTGCCGGTCTCGGATGTGTTTGATGCCTTGCAAGCCTCGATGGGCAGCCTGTATGTGAACGACTTTAACAAGTTTGGCCGCACCTACCGTGTGCAAATTCAGGCTGATCAGCAATATCGTTCAAAGCCTGAGGACCTGGGGCAGATTTATGTTCGCTCACAGGCCGGTACGATGATCCCGCTGTCTGCCTTGATGACCATCAAGAGTGTGGTGGGACCTGAGCAGATTGAACGTTTCAACGGATTTTTGGGGGCCAAAGTGATTGGTGGTTCTGCGCCAGGGGTGTCATCTGGCGAGGCCATTCAAATCATTGAAGAAACCGCTCGCAAGGTACTCCCCGCTGGTTATGACATCGCTTATACCGGACAGGCCTTCCAGGAAAAGCGTTCCTCCAGTTCATCGGTGATTGCTTTCGTGTTCGCGCTGGTCATGGTCTTTTTGATTCTCGCTGCGCAGTATGAAAAGTGGTCCCTCCCGATGGCGGTGATGCTGGCGGTGCCGTTTGCCATCCTGGGTGCCTTGGTGGCGGTTTGGTTACGTGGCATGAACAATGACATCTACTTTCAGATTGGATTGGTCACGCTGATTGGTTTGGCAGCTAAAAATGCGATTTTGATTGTGGAGTTTGCAGCACAAAAAATGGCTGAAGGCATGAGTGCAACCGACGCTGCGATTGAAGCGGCACGTTTGCGGTTCCGCCCAATCGTGATGACGTCGCTGGCCTTTGTGTTGGGCGTTTTGCCACTGGCCATTGCCTCGGGCGCAGGCGCAGGCGCACGGCGTTCCATGGGCACCGGGGTGTTGGGCGGCATGTTGGCGGCTACCTTTATTGCCACCATTTTTGTGCCTTTGTTTTTTAAGTGGTTATCTCGCACCAAGAAGGAGGTGCAGTGATGCTGCGCACCTTGATCAAGCAATCCATGGCGTTATCGGTACTGGCATCAGTCGGCGCGTGTAGTTTAATGCCTGCCCTGCAGTTACCCGGTTTTAACTTGCCTGCCGCCTTTTCACAAAAATCGGCGTCGGTCGAGACTGTTTCCAAAACCTCCGTTCCCGCAGCGGCATTGGGCAAGCGGTGGTGGGAGCTGTATCAAGACCCTGTATTGAATCAACTGATCGATCAGACATTGGCCAGCAGCCCGGATGTGGCCTTGCTGGCTGCGCGCTTGCAAGAAGCGCAAGCCAATGCACGCGATGCATCAGCCTCGCAGTTGCCACAGATCGACTTGGGGGCGTCGGTCACTCGGTCACAGGTGTCTACGTTGGGCTCTACGGTGATTCCCGCCGGTGTTCCGGTGATTAGGAATAACTTCCGGCTGGCCTTAAGCACAGCGTTTGAGCTTGATTTTTTTGGCAAGCTCAGCAGTGCCGCCGAAGGTGCCAGGGCCCAATTGCTTGCCACCGGGTATGCACAGGATACCGCCGTGCTGTCGCTGGCAGCTTCCGTTGCGCAGACCTACTTTTTGTTGCGAACCGTTGATCAGCAACTGACATTTACCCAGGAGAGCCTGGCCAATCGGGATGCCTTCCTGGATTTGGTGAAACGACGTGCTGCGGGTGGAGTGGCTTCGGATCTGGAGGTCAATCAAGCAATTGCCGCCCGTGCCCAACTGGCGGTTCAGTTGCGTGATTTGGCCTTGCAACGTGCTCAGGCTCAAAACCTGTTGGCGTTGCTGACAGGGCAACCGCAACTGCAACTACCAACAACCCCTGCAGGCGTAGAGCCTGTGACACCGGTGCCGCCTGTGGGTCTGCCCTCCGAGTTGCTCCTGCAACGGCCGGACATTGCGCAGGCCGAGCAGGCCATCGTGGTCAGCAACGCTAAAATCGGCATTGCCAAGGCCAACTTGTTTCCTTCGATCAGCCTGACGTCCTCATTGGGGGGCGAAAGCCGCGAGTTGTCGGATGTTACTAAACCCGGCGCCAAAATATTTTCGGCGGGGTTTGGCCTGACGCTACCGATCTTTGATGCTGGACGGTTGAACGCCCGCGCGGACGCTGCGATCGCCCAGCAACAGCAGGCGGTGGCCAGCTATCAGAAAACCGTGCAAACTGCTTTCAAGGAAGTGCAGGACGCCCTGGCGGCCCAACGCGAGCGCGGCCTGGCTCAGGATGATGGCCAGGCAAGGGTTTCTGCCGCACGCGAGGCCATGCGCATTGCACAGGTACGCTACGAAGCAGGGTATTCGGGGTATCTGGACGTGCTCGATGCGCAGCGAACCCTCAATGATGCTGAAATATCGTATCTGCAAAATCGCTACGCCCGACTGCAGGCCAGCATCGACTTGATGAAGGCCCTAGGTGGCGGTTGGGCAAAGCCGAGTTAAACTGATACCCATTACAATCTGATTGAGCCGTATGGTCCCACACCTGATTACTGCGCTGACTGGCCCGCTGCTGGATTTGGAAACCCGTATGCTGGACTCTTCCACCAGCATTGAGCGCTGGTTTCGCATGGAATGGCAAGATCACACACCGCCTTTTTACAGTTCGGTGGATGTCCGCAATGCGGGCTTCAAACTGGCCCCGGTGGATACCAACCTCTTTCCGGGCGGGTTTAACAACCTATCTCAGGAGATGTTGCCACTGGCCATTCAAGCGGCCATGTCAGCAGTAGAAAAAATCTGCCCCGACGCTCGCAGCTTGCTGCTGATTCCCGAGCGTCACACGCGTAATACGTTTTATCTGAGCAATGTGGCGCGTTTGAGCCAGATTCTCAAGCACACCGGCTTGAATATCCGCCTGGGCACCCTGGCGGACGACATTCGTGAGCCAACGCCCATCACTTTGCCCGATGGGCAAACCCTGCTGCTCGAACCCCTCCAACGCAAGGGCAACCGCGTGGGTCTGGATGATTTTGATCCGTGTGCCGTCTTGTTGAACAATGATTTGTCGGCAGGTATTCCCGAGGTATTAAAAGATCTGCTCGGGCAAGTGTTGTTGCCGCCCCTGCATGCAGGGTGGGCCACCCGTAAAAAGTCGCAGCATTTTGCAGCGTACGACCATGTGGCGGGCGAGTTTTCCCAGATGCTGGGCATTGATCCCTGGCTCATCAACCCCTATTTTGACAGCCGTTCGGGTATCAACTTCCAGGAGCGCCTGGGCGAGGACGAGCTAGCCGATGCGGTCGACACCTTGCTGGCGCGTATCCGCGTCAAATACGCCGAATATGGCATCACTGAGACGCCTTATGTGGTGGTCAAAGCCGATGCGGGCACCTATGGCATGGGCATCATGACCGTCAAGAGTGCCGATGAGGTGCGGGGCTTGAACCGCAAGCAGCGCAACAAAATGGCGGTGGTCAAAGAGGGGCTGGAGGTCAGCGACGTGATTTTGCAAGAGGGCGTGCACACCTTTGAGAGCATTGATGAGGCGGTGGCCGAGCCTGTGGTCTACATGATCGACCGTTATGTGGTGGGCGGATTTTACCGTGTTCACACCGGCCGCGGGCGCGATGAAAATCTCAACGCGCCTGGCATGCACTTTGTGCCTTTGGCGTTTGACACACCTTGCAACACACCGGATTGCAGCGACCGCCCTGATGCAGCGCCCAACCGGTTTTATGCCTATGGCGTGATTGGCCGTCTGGCAGCGCTGGCCGCCTCGGTGGAACTTGAGCGCACCGATCCTGAGCTGATTGCGCAAGGGGCTGTGGCATGAATACCGCCGCCCGCCTGGCACATCTGCACAGTGTCGTGTTTGTCATCGATCCGCTGGTGTCGTTAAACATCAAAAAAGACTCCACAGTGGCCATGATGCAATCGGCTCAGGCTCGTGGCTGGCGTGTAGGTGTGATTGAAGATGGCGGCTTGAGCTGGTCATCGGTAGGCGGTGTGACCGGCGACGTGGTTTGGATCACGGTCGACCTCGCTCACACACCCTGGTGGACCGCGCAATCCGCAGACACGGTTCGGCTCAGCGAGATCGATGCGATCGTCATGCGCAAAGACCCACCGTTTGATGCCGAGTTTGTCGCCAGCACCTGGTTGCTCGAGCAGGCTGAACGGGAGGGTGCCCAGGTGTTTAACAAGCCCTCAGCGATTCGCGATCACAATGAAAAATTCTCGATTGCTCAGTTTGCCCAGCACATCGTACCGACCATCGTGACACGCAAAGCCGGTGTGGCCCGCGAATTTTTGCAGCAGTACCCGGATGCCATTGCCAAACCGCTGGACGGGATGGGTGGCCATATGATTTTCCGTCTGCGGGCCGATGATCCCAATGTGGGTGTGATTCTGGAAACCCTGACCCAACACGGACAAAAAACGGCGATGATCCAGCGGTATATCCCGCAGATTGTCGACGGTGACAAGAGGGTCCTCTTGATTGCAGGGCAGGCGGTGCCGTACGCTTTGGCTCGATTACCCAAGGCCGGTGAACACCGGGGCAATCTGGCAGCAGGCGGCACAGGCAGGGCACAGGCTTTGAGCGCGACCGATTTGGCGATTGCGCAACAGTTAGGGCCCGAATTACACAAACGAGGTTTGTTACTGGTAGGCTTGGATATCATTGGGTCAAATTTGACTGAGGTGAATGTGACCAGCCCCACCTGTTTTCGCGAAATAACCGATCAAACCGGCTTTGATGTGGCCGACTGTTTTATGCAGGCGCTTGAGCAAGCGGTTCGCAGATGATTGGCATTATCGTGGTCGCCCACGCGCCGTTGTCAACGGCGATGGTTGACTGTGTCTGCCATGTGCTGGGCGCTCATCCTGATCGCCTGATTGCGATTGATGCCTTGCCCGATGAACCTGTTGGCGATCTGGTGGTCAGAGTGTCTCACGCCGCCATGCACCTGAGCGATGAGGACGGTATTGTGTTCCTGACAGATCTGTTTGGAGCCACGCCCTCAAATGCGGTTGTGCAGGCGGTTGGTGAGCAGATTGATGTGCCATCGCTGGTTGTATCCGGTTGCAATGTACCCATGTTGCTCCGCGCATTGACGTACAGGGATCAGTCATTGCAATCTGTGGGTGAAAAAATAATCATGGGGGGTCGCAATGGCATCGTCAGTACAGCCAGCACCCCTCCCCAACGCCAAACCTTTAATCCGGCAGATCAAGATGCTTCAGCAAGGGATTACCATCAGCAATAAGTTGGGCCTGCATGCGCGGGCTTCAGCCAAATTAACTCAAACAGCGGGCCGCTTTCAAAGCGATGTCTGGATTACCAAGGGTGCTCGCCGTGTCAATGCCAAAAGCATCATGGGTGTGATGATGCTGGCTGCCGGCAAAGGCTCGGAAGTCATGCTCGAAGCCAGTGGTGCCGATGAGATTCAGGCCATGGAGGCCTTGGTGATGCTCATTAACGATAAATTTGGAGAGGGCGAATAATCGCCCCCCGCATAACGAAAAAATAAAGCTGTCACATAGAAGGGCAGCGCCTCAGATCATTGGAGACCTTATGACCTTGGCCTTGCACGGCATTGCCGTTTCGCGGGGTATTGCGATCGGCCGTGCCTTGGTGTGGGATAGCGCAATGCGCGAAATCCCCCGCCACACGGTATCAGAAACAGTGGCGCAGGCAGAAATGCAGCGCTTTGACGTAGCCGTCGAACAAGTCGCGCGGGAACTGCAGGGCCTGCGACGCGATTTGCCCGAGGATTCGCCTGCCGAGTTTGATGCATTACTGAATCTCCATACGCTCATATTGCAGGATCCCATCATTTCCCAGGTACCTAAAGACCTGATGCAGTCCAAACGGATGAATGCCGAATGGGCCCTGGCCGAACAGATGGATGTATTGCTCGCACAGTTTGAAACCATCGAAGATGATTATTTGCGGGAGCGCAATGCCGACGTGCGACAGGTCGTTGAACGGCTGATGAGCCGTTTGCAGGGAACCGCCAGCCCGGTGCCTGACATCCCTGAGACGCCTCCGGGTGAAATGTGGCTGATTGTGGCCCACGATATATCTCCAGCGGATATGGTGCAGCTCAAGGGGCACCCGGTGGCTGCGTTTGTCACTGATGTGGGCGGCTCAACCTCCCATACTGCGATTGTGGCCCGTAGCTTGAATATTCCGGCGGTGGTCGGTGTTCCCCAAGGCAGCCAAATGATCCGCAGCGGCGAGCTGCTGGTCATTGATGGCAAAGCTGGCGTGGTCTATGTACAGCCCGACGATCTGGTTGTCGAGGAATACCGACGCAAGCAGGCGCTGTTACAGTTATCCCGCCAACGTTTAAAGCGCTTACGCGATACCCCGGCGATGACATCTTGCGGTACACGCGTGCATTTGCATGCCAATATCGAACTGCCCGAAGACGTCAACAAAGTGAACGAAACCGGTGCTGACGGCGTGGGTTTATTCCGTTCCGAGTTTTTGTTCATGAACCGACCGGACTGGCCCACCGAAGATGAACAGTACGAGGCCTATCGTGATGTGATCAAGGCCATGGGAGGCCGCCCTGTCACGGTGAGGACTCTGGATTTGGGGGCCGACAAAACCCTGCAGACCGATGCCGAAAACGCAGCGCCGCCAGCGTCGACGAACACCGCCCTGGGTTTGCGGTCGATCCGCTTTTGCCTGGCCGAGCCCAATATTTTTCTGACCCAGTTACGTGCCATTTTGAGGGCATCCGTTCACGGCCCGGTGCGCATCTTGCTGCCTATGCTGTCCAGCAGCCGCGAGATCGAGCAGTCTTTGAATTACATCGCGATGGCCAAGGAACAGCTGGCCAAGCGGAATATTCACATGACCTATGCCGTGCCGATCGGGGGCATGATCGAAGTGCCAGCCGCAGCCTTGTGTTTGCCGATGTTCACCTCACGACTGGATTTCATGTCTGTGGGTACCAACGATTTGATTCAATACGTCCTGGCCATTGACCGGGTAGACGCCCATGTGGCGCATTTATATGACCCCTTGCATCCGGCCGTCTTGCGTTTATTGCATGACACCATCACTGCGGGTCACAAAGCCAATATTCCGGTCAGCGTCTGCGGTGAAATGGCGGGTGATGTGCGTTTGACCCGTCTGTTACTGGGCATGGGGCTGCGGCAGTTCTCCATGCATCCGGCGCAGCTGCTGGATGTGAAGGAAGAGCTTATGAAAACCCCGTTAGAACCGTTGGCCAAGATCACCCGCAAAATCATGCGGGCGTACGAGCCGGCCAAAATCGCCATGGGGATGGAGGAGCTGGCTGCGCTCTGAGCCCGTCGCTTTGCCATTTGCCCGGTTCTTCTCTATAGTTGGCGGGCGTTTGAAACTTCTTGCCCCCTGTATTTGTGAGCCTGTCCTCTGATTCCGTTGGTTTTGTAAAACCGCAGTCCATCCTGTTTGAAGAGCCTTTGGCCTTGGCGTGTGGCCAAACGTTTGGCCCTTATCAGTTGATGGTGGAAACCTATGGCACGTTGAACGCTGACAAAAGCAATGCGGTACTGGTGTGTCATGCTCTGAACGCCTCTCATCATGTGGCTGGCCAATATGAGGATGATCCGCGCAATACCGGCTGGTGGGACAATATGGTGGGTCCTGGCAAACCCGTAGATACCAACCGGTTTTTTGTCATTGGCGTCAACAATCTGGGGTCCTGTTTTGGTTCGACAGGCCCCAGCTCCATCAACCCGGCCACCGGTAAACCCTATGGTAGAAGCTTCCCTGTGGTGACGGTGGAAGACTGGGTCAACGCCCAAGCCCGGCTTGCCGATTATCTGGGCATTGAGCGTTTTGCGGCTGTGATGGGGGGTAGCCTGGGCGGCATGCAGGCCTTGCAGTGGAGCTTGAGTTACCCGGACCGCATCGCCCATTGCATCGTGGTGGCGTCCGCGCCCAAGCTGTCTACACAAAATATCGCTTTTAACGACGTCGCCCGGCAGGCGATTGTCACAGACCCCGATTACCACGGGGGCCACTATTACGAACATGGTGTGGTGCCCAAGCGGGGTTTGCGTGTGGCGCGAATGATCGGACACATCACCTATTTGTCGGGCGATGACATGTCCGAGCGGTTTGGCCGCTCCTTGAAAAACGATGACTATACCTATGGGTACGATGTTGATTTTGAGGTGGAGTCATACCTGCGTTACCAAGGCGACAAGTTTTCGGATTATTTTGATGCCAACACCTATCTGATCATCACCAAGGCGCTGGATTATTTTGACCCGGCGCGGCACACCGATGGTGATCTGGCCCGTGCGCTGGCGGTGGCCCGAGCTAAGTTTTTGCTGGTCTCGTTCAGTACCGACTGGCGTTTTGCGCCCGAGCGTTCCCGCGAGATGGTCGAGGCCTTGCTCAGCAACAATCGGGATGTGGTGTACGCTGAAATTGACGCTCCCCATGGGCACGACGCATTTTTGCTCACCGATGATCGCTATCACAACGTAGTGCGCGCGTATTTTGAGCGTATTTATGCGGAGCTGTCGGTATGAACACCACCTCCTACACCAAGCTGGGGCGTGATGTGAAGTTTATTCCCAATGTATTGCCGCGTGCTGATTTGGATCTGATTGAGTCATGGGTCCCGACCGGAGCTCGCGTCCTGGATCTGGGCTGTGGCGACGGAACCTTGCTGGAGCGACTGGCTACCCGTCGCCAGGTCAAGGGGTATGGCGTAGACATTGATGACCGCAACGTCCAGGAATGCGTCAAAAAAGGCCTGAATGTAATTCAACAGGATCTGGAGGCAGGCCTGGCGATGTTTGAGGACCACTCCTTTGATGTGGTCATTCTGTCGCTGACCCTGCAGGCCATGCACAACACCGAGCGCATTTTGCAGGAGATTGGCCGCGTGGGGCGGGAGGGCATCGTGTCGTTCCCCAATTTTGGCTACTGGTTTCATATTTGGTCGATCGCCCGTGGTCGTATGCCTGTCTCCAAGCAAATGCCTTACCAGTGGTACGACACGCCCAATATCCACCTGTGCACCGTGAGCGACTTCGAGGCCCTGGTGCAACAACTGGGCTACGAGGCCAACGCCAAAGCGTTGTTTCATAACGGAAAGCCTGTCAACTGGCTGGGTAATCTGCGCAGCACTCTCGCGGTATTTCGCTTCAAAACTTCATAGCATCCTCACCCCTAGCAGATCTACAATCTGTCATTGAACCGGGCAACGGTCGAGTTAATTGACTTGGCCGGTTGAGTATCTTCAGTGTGATTGACGTTTACGTTAACGTAAACGTAAAATTGGGCGTAACGGCGTTATGCCACCCGACCTACCCTGATTGCGAACGGCCCATGTAGCCGTCCATGTAGCCATTTGAGGCGCTTGCGATCCAGCGCCATGAGGAGACGCGATGACTGATTTGTCCGAGGCCAAACAACTGGCCAACTACCGCCCTGCCCATAAAGTCCGCTTTGTGACCGCGGCCTCCTTGTTTGACGGCCATGATGCCTCCATCAATATCATGCGTCGCATTTTGCAGTCCATGGGGGCTGAGGTAGTTCACTTGGGACATAACCGCTCGGTCGACGAAATTGTCACAGCCGCCTTGCAGGAGGATGCCCAGGCCATCGCGATCAGCTCGTATCAAGGCGGTCACATGGAGTTTTTCAAATACATGGTGGACCAGCTGCGTAGCCGTGGCGGTGAAAACATCCAGGTATTTGGCGGTGGCGGTGGGGTGATTGTCCCGGCAGAAATCCGCGAGCTGCAGGCGTACGGTGTCACCCGCATTTACAGTCCCGAGGACGGTCAAAAGCTCGGTTTGCAAGGCATGATCGGCGAGATGCTGATGCGTGCGGACCAAGGCGTTAAACACAGTACCGGCGGTGATTTACAAGCCATCATCGGGCATACCGACGCCGCCTGGCGTGCGCTGGCCTGTCTGATCAGTGCCGCTGAAGCAAAAACGCTTGAGGCCGGTGTGCTGGCGAGCATTCATCAAGCAGCAGCCGTATCGACTGCGCCGGTGCTGGGCATCACTGGCACCGGGGGCGCGGGTAAATCGAGCCTGACCGATGAATTGATTCGCCGTGTCCGTCTGGATCAAAACGACAGCCTGCGAATCGCCGTCATTTCGATTGACCCCTCCCGTCGAAAAAGTGGTGGCGCCTTGCTCGGTGACCGCATTCGCATGAATGCGATTAATCCGTGGGCCAAGCGCGGCGCGGATGGTGCCGTAGCCGATCGCGGCGCACGGGTGTACATGCGCTCATTGGCCACGCGGGAGGCAGGCAGCGAAATTTCCCAGGCGCTTCCCGATGTGATTGCAGTGTGCAAGGCCGCCGGGTTTGATTTGATCATCGTCGAAACCTCGGGTATTGGTCAGGGCGATGCGGCGATTGTTCCGCATGTGGATACCAGCCTGTACGTCATGACGCCTGAATTTGGCGCCGCCAGCCAGCTCGAAAAAATCGACATGCTCGATTTTGCAGATTTTGTCGCAATCAATAAATTTGACCGCAAGGGGTCGATGGATGCACTGCGCGATGTATCCAAGCAAGTACAACGCAACAAAGAGGCCTGGACCACACCCATGGACCAGATGCCCGTTTTTGGTACGCAGGCCAGCCGCTTTAACGACGATGGCGTGACGGCCCTGTATCAGGCACTCAGGGCACATCTGGCGCAACTGGGTTTGGCCCTCGGCGCCGGGGCATTGCCAGCGGTTGCTACTCGATACTCCACAGCACAAAATCCTATCGTGCCGCCTGCGCGTACACGATACTTGGCTGATATCGCCGAGACGGTGCGCGGTTACAAAGGCCGTGTTAAAAAACAAAGCCATCTTGTGCGGGAAATCCAGCAACTGCGAGAGTCCAAACGCATGTTGCGCGAAGCGATGCCCGAAAAAACCAAAGCCCTCGAAGCGCTCGAGGAACAAGCTGAGAAACGAGAGCAGCAGCTCGAACCCATGGCTCGTCAGGCCCTGCAAGAGTGGCCAGAAATTGTTAAAGCCTATTCGGGCACCGAGCATGTCACCAAGGTACGTGAGAACGAAATCCGCACGGTGCTGACATACAAATCGCTCTCGGGCACCCAGTTGCGCAAAGTCGCTTTGCCCACATACGAAGATCAAGGTGAGCTGCTGAAGTTCCTCTTGCTGGAAAACCTTCCAGGCTACTTTCCCTACGCAGCTGGCGTGTTTCCGTTCAAGCGTGAGGGTGAGGACCCCACACGCATGTTTGCGGGCGAAGGCGATGCGTTCCGTACCAACCGGCGGTTCAAGCTCTTGTCCGAAGGCATGCCTGCCAAGCGTTTATCCACGGCATTTGACTCGGTGACCCTGTATGGTCACGATCCTGATCCTCGGCCGGATGTGTACGGCAAAGTGGGTAACAGTGGTGTGAGTATTGCAACGCTAGACGATATGAAAGTGCTTTATTCGGGATTTGATTTGTGCAACCCGAGTACGTCTGTTTCGATGACTATCAATGGCCCGGCACCCAGTATTCTGGCCATGTTCATGAACACCGCAATTGATCAGAACATGGATAAATTCCGGGAGGAAAAAGGTCGTGAACCGACTGAGCAGGAAGCGGCTCAACTACGCGCCTGGGTACTGAAGAATGTACGTGGCACGGTACAGGCGGATATTCTCAAAGAAGATCAGGGTCAAAACACCTGCATCTTTTCGACGGAATTTAGCCTCAAGGTGATGGGCGACATTCAACAGTATTTTGTTGAACACGGGGTTCGTAATTTTTACTCGGTTTCCATCTCTGGCTATCACATCGCTGAGGCAGGTGCGAACCCGATTTCACAATTGGCGTTCACCTTGTCCAACGGGTTTACCTTTGTAGAGGCGTACCTTGCGCGAGGCATGAACATTGATGATTTTGCACCCAATCTGAGCTTTTTCTTTAGCAACGGAATGGACCCCGAGTACACCGTACTGGGCCGTGTCGCCCGTCGTATTTGGGCGGTGGCCATGCGTGAGCGTTATGGTGCCAATGACCGGAGCCAAAAACTCAAATATCACATTCAGACATCGGGCCGCAGCCTGCACGCGCAGGAAATCCAGTTCAATGACATTCGCACCACCTTGCAGGCCTTGATCGCGATTTACGACAACTGCAACAGCTTGCACACCAATGCGTTTGACGAAGCGATCACCACGCCGACTGAAGAATCTGTGCGCCGCGCGATGGCCATTCAGTTGATCATCAACCGGGAGTGGGGTCTGGCTAAAAATGAAAACCCTAACCAGGGTGCATTCATCATGGATGAATTAACCGAACTGGTTGAAGAAGCGGTACTGGCCGAGTTTGAAAAAATCGCTGAGCGTGGCGGTGTGCTGGGTGCGATGGAAACGGGCTATCAGCGCAGCAAGATTCAAGACGAATCGATGCATTATGAAATGCTCAAACACACGGGCGAGTTACCCATTATCGGGGTCAATACATTCCGTAACCCGCAGGGCGATCCAACGCCTGAAACGCTGGAGCTGGCACGTTCAACCGACGATGAAAAGCAAAGTCAGTTGACCCGTCTGGCGCAGTTTCATCAGACGCATGCAACGTCTGCTCCTGTGGTGTTGGCCCGTCTGAAGCAAACCGTGATTGACAACGGCAACGTATTTGCGGTGTTGATGGATGCGGTACGTGTCTGCTCGCTGGGTCAAATCACCGACGCTTTGTTTGAAGTAGGTGGGCAATACCGACGCAGTATGTGATAGTACGGCTTGCTTGTTACCGATAAGGCAAGGTCCATGGTTAAACATCTAAAGGCTGACGATCTGGTGGCTGCCGTGCAGTCACACAACACTGCGCGCGATCCGGTGCGGCTGGCGATGAAGTATCAAAAAATGGCAGATAACCCGTTTGTGTTTTTAAGGGGATGCTGCCATTTATATTACGACGCCCTACCGGATGATGTGATGGTGACTGAACCGCCTCTGGCCTGGAGTTGCGGGGATCTGCATTTTGAAAATTTCGGTAGCTATAAAGCAGATAACCGATTGGTGTACTTTGACATCAATGATTTTGATGAAGCGGCGCTGGCGCCTGCTACCTGGGACCTGCTTCGCTTGTTGACGAGCCTTCACAGCGGTGCAGCGGTGTTGCGCTTAAGTGATGAGCAGGCCGGGCACCTGGCCGGCGCTTGCCTGTCTGCATATCAAGACGCCCTGCGCAATGGTAAGGCCTTGTGGGTAGAGCGCGAGACCTCCAGCGGATTGGTCAAGGATCTGTTTGACAGCGTGGCACAGCGTTCACGGGTCGAGTTTCTGGACAAGCGAACCGTGCTCAAGGACGGCCACCGTCGATTTAAAATCGATGGTGTCAAAGCCCTTGCTGCCAGCGCTGATCAGCGTTCGAACGTCGAGCAATTTATGGCGCAGTATGCTGCGACGCAGGCCGATCCGGATTTTTTCAGGGTAGTGGACGTGGCGTGTCGAATCGCTGGAACAGGCAGTCTGGGTGTTGACCGATATGCGGTGTTGGTACACGGCAAAGGGTCGCCGGATGGACAGTACCTGCTGGATATCAAACAAGCCAAACCTACTGCACTGGCGACGCATTTGCAGCATTTAAAAATCAAACAGCCGGAATTTAAAAGCCAGGCCGAACGGGTAGTCACGGTGCAGCACGCCATGCAGGCGGTGAATCATGCGTTTTTACAGGCGGTAGAACTGAACAGCTCAGGCTATGTATTGCGAGGCCTGCAACCCACTGAAGACCGGGTAGCGATTGATGCCTGGGGCAAAAGACTGGACCGACTGCAGGAGGTGGCCTGCACGATGGGACGCTTGTTGGCCTGGGGGCAGCTGCGTGCCTCGGGTCGCTATCACAGCGCGACAGCCGATGCACTCGTCAGTTATGCCGATGGTTTAAAAAGCCAGCAAACCCTACTTCGTTTGTCCGAAGCGATGGCGCAGCTAAATACACAGCAATGGCAGGTGTTTAAAGAGGCCTATGCAAAAGGAGCGTTCTCATAAAACGCTCCGTCTGCTTACAGCGGGAATCCCAGCGATCGGGCCATCGGTAACAGTGCACCCAGCGGTGTGCTGCTGACGGCTGCAACGGCCGTACTTGCGCCGCCGACCGCGGGTACGGTGACCTGGCTCAAGGGTTTATCCAATGAGCTGTTGGCGGTTGGGCAGCCCAGGCCGAATGGACCGTTGGCGACGGTAAACGATGGTTTGTCTGTACGGGCGGGTGATGTGAAATCCAGCGCGTAAGCCAGGTTAAACGTATCGCTGGCAACACCACGTGCACCCAAGGGATTTAATTTAAAGCGCCACTCCAGCAATTTGTGTATCGAGCTTGGGTCAAACGGAAACCGCGACACATTGGCCTTGGCGGCTTTGGGTCCTATTAACATGCAGGGAGTACGAAATCCCAACTTGCCATCGTTGCCCAGCGTTTGTTCGGCGGCTGAAATAACCCGGGTGGGCGGTGCAACGTGATCTGCAAAGCCACCCCACTCATCACATACAACCACCATCAATGTTTTATCCCATTGCGGGCTGTTGCGCAGCGCGTCGTAAATCTGGTTTAAGAACAACTGGCCATTCCTGACGTCTGCATGGGGATGATCGTCGTTGCTCAGGCCTTGATCTTCACCACCAAAGCGGGGATCGATCATGGAAAAGGACGGCAATTGTCCGGCCTTGGCCTCAACAAAAAATGACTCGATGGGTGCACTGATCTTCAGCAGCTTTTGTCCAAACAGGGCCGTGAACGGGATGTCACTAAAATAGTAACGGGCACTGACATTTTTTTCCGCCAGCTTGTCCCAGATGGTGGGCAGCGTAATGGTCGCCATGGTGTTACTCAACCGATCTGTGGCACCGCAGTGCAGGTAAATCCGGTTGGGATAGGTTTCAGACAAAATACCACTGAAATAGTAGTCACAGATGGTGTAGTTCAGAACGGTTTGTCGATGAAAATCCAGATCTTGCGCGGTGTAGTAGCCGATCGGTAACAGGTCACCTTCTGTCTTATTGGTGTCGGCAGAGAGCAAAAAGCCATCCATCTTGCCGTTGTTCAGGTGTTTTCTACCCGATTCGTAGCTGTGATTCGGATCGGCAAAGCCGCAACCCTGGTAACCATATGCAGGGTTTTTTGACATCGCAAATGATGCCCTGGTTTTTCCGAAGGCGTCGGTAAAGCTGCGGTTTTCCTGCACGCCCTGAACGCCGGGTGCCCAGCCCAGGAAGTGGTCAAAGGAGCGGTTCTCCATGGTGACCAGAACGATGTGTTCAATCCCGCTGGCCTCCGGAGATGGCAGGGTGGGCAGAGGCAGCGCTGCGCGTTGCGCATAGGACATAAAGTTGCGGATACCGCTTGGGTTGTTATTGACGGCTGTCGGGTTTTCTTGTGGAGCGGTGGTTGTTCCGTTGTTGACGGAAGACGCTGGCGTGGCTGGGTCGCTGCTCGAGGAGCCATCAGAGCCACAGGCGCTGATCAGTGAGCCCACGGTACTGGCCGTTGCCAGGGACAAGAACGTTCTGCGTTGCATGGTAAGTACTGCCTGTAAACAATGTTAGTGTGGAATGACTGGATTGGTGAACACGTCCAAGCCAAAGGTCTTTAAGCTGGACGAGTTGGCAAAGCCAAGGTAGGGCACTCCAAATCCGTTTTCGACGCTACGCAGCAAGGCGTAGTGGTTGTAAGGGGTTGTGCTTACGGTGCCGGGTTTGATAAAGGGCGACAGGAACACAGCACCTGTCCGTCCGCCGCCCTGACCGATGATGCCCGGCAAGGGGGCGTCGACAGAAACGTCTGTCGGACCGTTACAGCATGCACCAGCCTTGTCTTGCAAGCCGCTGGCGCTAAGCAGTGAGGCCGATGGAGTGGCTGTCAGATCGGCTTCGTCAAAGATGATCATCAGCAGGCCATCTTGACGGAAGGCATCTGAGGCTGTGATGCGAGGAACCCAGGTTTTCAGAAAGTCATTGATCGACGTCAAACCACCTGGTGCGCCGTCTTTACAGGGGGCATCGTGGCCGTCGTTGCACAGATTGGGAACAATCAGGTTGTAGCGTGCCGTGGTGTTCACGGTGCTTAAGTCCCGCTGTAGCGCATTCAGCTCAACCACATTGGTGTCGCAACTGGCATCGTCAATAATCGAATGAAAATAGGCAAATGGGTTGTGACGGGTTGCGTATTGATCCGTTGCCGTCGCTGATTGGGTACCGTCTTGTTTGTTGATGGCAAGACGTCCACAGGTTGCAGGTTCACGGGCCGGGTTTTTACCCATGTCTTGCATGTAGCCCTTCCAGCTGATTTTTTTCTCCGACAATTGATTAGGCAGTGTTTTTACGAACGATGGATAAACACAGCCAGTTCCGATCGCCTGTCCGTTGGGCCCTACTGCGCCTGAGTTACCAATAAAATCGGTATACACCGGGCAATCGGCCTGCGTTTGGGGGTTAGGCCCCTGACCGCTGATCAGCGCCAGATAATTCGGATTGCTGTTGTGCGCCACACCGTAGTAATTGGTCAGCATGGCACCCTGCGCCACCAGATCTTTGGCCAGGTAAGGCGCTGCGGAGTTGGCACCGAAGGTGGCCGCGTAGTCCTTGTTTTCCAGCACAATCACAAACACGTGTCCGACGTTTTTCATCGGCTCGGCTGTGTTGAAGGGTACGACAGTTGGGGTCGTCGTGCTGGTTGTGTTACTGCTGGTGTTGCCCGCAGTGGTTGTGCTGGCGGGGTTGGTGTCAGCAGCGCTTACGGTTGAGGCAGAATTGCTGCTGCCAGGTGTTGTGCTTGTAGTACTGCTCGCATCGCTGCCGTTACTGCCGCAGGCCATCAACATCGAGGTTGCAACAGAAAGCAGGCCGTAAGTCAACAGCCGGGTGGCTGAACGGGGTGCGAGGGTCAATAATTTAGAGTCATTCATCGGTTTCACAAAGGCATTTACTTCAACACTTGTAATACCGATCAATGGCTTAGAACAGTTGTAAGGACTTGTTGCGAGATCATGAATATTTTGTGACAAGGCCGCGACCGGGCCTTGTCATATCAGCTCCAGTCGTCGTTGGAATCGCTGTTGTCATCCCATGAGTTGTCGTCGGTTACGCCGAAATCCTCGCCGCCCATGGAGTAGTTGTCGTTGGCAGGTGTGCTCACGGTTGGGTAGACAGGTTGTGCAGGTTCCAGGAACGTATCTCGATGAGCGCTACCCCCATCAAACACCCGGTGCATCAAGGCCTCACCTGCCACCATACCGGCCCCTACAGCGGCGCCTGTGGCCAATCCACCCAGCAGTGTTGAACCCATCCCTCCCGAAGTGCTTGCGGGCGCTTGTGGCCCCATTGGAGCGGTTTGAAAGGGTGGCTGAACGGTGTTGCTCGACGCTTGGCCATACACGACCCCACCCGTGTACGGTGTAGTTGCCGTCGCGGCTCGGGTACGTGTTTTCAAGAAAGCAAAGACTGCCAGCAAAAAGGCGGCACCCGCCAGCAGAAGGCCCCAAGGCGTGTGGGAGGCGGAGTCTGCATAGGTTTGCTGCACAGGCAGCGTGCCCATGTGGGTCGTCTGCAGCCCATAGGATGCGGTGCCATTCAGTTGGTCTTTGAGTGACTGCAGCGCCCCGGGTTTGGCAAACCCCAGCGATGCGTCGAGTTGTTCCGCCTTGTTCAACTCGTTGCGAGCCTGGGTCAGCTTATGTTCTTTGGCGAGTAACTCGGCTTCGACAAAGTGTGCCTTGGCGCTGTTTGGATGGGCCTTGAGCACTTGGTTCATCATGGCATCGGCCTGATCAAAATGCCCTGTCTCGGCGGCCTGATACACCTCGTGCAACGTGGGTTCGGCCGCCCATGCGCCTGTACCCCATACGGTACTCAATACGACAGCGCTGGCAAAGCCTGCCAGCTGTGCAATACGAATGGATCGTTTCATACACGGACTCCTCGATTAAGTATGCAAATGACTTAACGTGCAGTAAGACGTCCGTGTTGACGGCTTGGTTTCAATTTCTTTGTAAGAAAGTTTCCAGCGCCTGGGCGACTGCCTGCGGATTGTCGTGTTGCAGGTTGTGGCCTACATCGTGGATGGTCAGCCGGGAGATGTTGGAAAAACAATCCAGACAGCGTTGGTATTCCTCTGCGTCGTCGCTAAAACGCATGTTCACAAAACCGAATTCGGAGATGATCATCAATACCGGTGCCTTGATGGCGCGCCAAATCGCTTTGGTGTCGTCCAGGTGGTAGACATGTGGCGAAGGTACTTTGTGCCAGGGGTCGCAGGCCATCTCGACCCGCCCGTCCGGCAAGGTTCGACTGGCGGTACGGGCCAAGACCTCTGCGCGCTCAGGCGTCAGACGAGCATTGACCGACATTAATCGTTTGGCCAGTGCCTCGCAATCAGGGTAGCTGCGCAGTGTGGGGGCCGGATTGATATTGTTGAGCCATTTGCTGATCTGCTTGGGCGAATCCATGTCCGGGTCGGGTTTGAGGCCTAGAAAATCCATCATCACGATCTGGCTGACACGTTCGGGCCTGACCGCTGCATACACACTGCTGATACCACCCCCCATGCTGTGGCCAACCAGCTTGACGGGCTCATTGGGTGAGTAGTGATTCAGGATCTCGTGCAAATCGGCATAGTAATCAGGGAACCAATAGGGCCGGTTGAGCCATTCGGATTGCCCAAAGCCGCGCCAGTCAGGTGCGATGACATGCCACGATTGCTGCAGGGCATCGACTACAAACTGGAAAGTAGGCGAGGAATCCATCCATCCGTGTAAAAAAAATACGGTGGGAGCATCGTCAGGCCCCCAGTGCCGGATGTGATAACGCAGTCCACGAATGGCTAAAAATTCGCTGCGGGATGGTTTCATTCAATCGCTCTATCGATTGGACTCTAATCGAATCCGTTTATTTAAAAAGTACCAGCGCTTTTTCAAGGGTGATCCACGCGCCCCATAACAACGGTATGCCTACAGCCGCCCAGGCCAGCGCGACAGTAACCGGCGAGGTGGTCGAATCGGTCACGCGACCGGTTTTCGAGACCTCAACGATCTGCGCACGCTCGTGGGCGAGTTTTTTCTCATGTGCCAGCTCGGCCTCGCTCATGAACCACTTGCTGGCCACGGGCTTGATCAAGCCATTGCACAGAAAGCCCAAGGCCAACAGGCCCGCCAGAATATACATGGTGATGTTATAGGCGTCAGCTTTGGCCACCCCATGCGCCAACTGGTACTCACGAATGTAGTTCACAAGGACCGGGCCGATGATGCCTGCCGTGGCCCATGCGGTGAGCAAACGGCCGTGAATGGCACCGACCATTTGAGTGCCGAACAGATCGGCAAGATACGCAGGTGCCGTCGCAAAACCGCCGCCATACATCGACAAAATGATGCAGAACGCGGCGACAAACAGGCCAAGTTGACCCGTCTGGCTCAAGGTGGGGATGGCCGCATACAAGGCAAAGCCCAGTATGAAAAATGTGTAGTAAGTGGTCTTGCGGCCCAGTTTGTCCGAGACGCTGGCCCACATAAATCGCCCTCCGATGTTGAACAAACTCAACAGGCCCGTAAAGCCAGCTGCGATGGCCGCGATGGCTTTTTTCTGATCGGGCGTTAGGTCGTTAAAGGCCGCAGTCACGCCGATCAGTTGGCCGGCAAATACCTCCTGCAACAGGGGTGAGGCCATACCAATGATGCCAATACCGGCCGACACATTCAGGCAAAGCACACCCCACAGCAACCAAAATTGCGGGATGCCCCACACACGGTTCACATGCACATGGCCCTGCGTAATCATGGTGTTTGACGGGCCGGTTGCAGGAGGCATCCAACCCTCTGGCTTCCATCCAGAAGGAGGTACACGGTAACCGAGTGCGCCAGCGGTCATGAACACCAAATACACCAACGCCATGACAACAAAAGTTTCCCAAACGCCGACCGAGCTTGGCGTGGCAAAGTATTTCATCAGACGGTCCGCCAGTGGTGCCCCAATCATTGCGCCACCGCCAAAGCCCATGATGGCCATCCCCGTGGCCATGCCACGCCGATCAGGAAACCATTTGATCAGCGTGGAGACTGGTGAAATATAGCCCAGCCCCAAACCAATGCCACCAATCACACCAGACCCCAGCCACATGATCCACAGCTGGTGGTGATAAATGCCGAACGCCGACACCAGCAAGCCGCCGCACCAGCATACCGCCGAGACCAAACCCGCCTTGCGTGGGCCTGCATGCTCGAGCCAACTTCCCCAGATTGATGCTGATGAACCCAAAATTACAAAAAACAGTGTGTACATCCAACCCAGCGAGGAAATTTTCCAGTCGCATTGGCGGGTGAACAACTCCTGAATCAAGGTCAGTTGCGCATCGCAGCTCACGGATTCCTTAATGCCCAACGCACGCGATAACGGTAACCAGAACACCGAGAAGCCATAGGCCATGCCGATGCACAAATGAATCGCCAGGGCGGCGGGTGGTACCAGCCATCGATTGAATCCGGGGCCGCCGATGGTACGTTCCTTGTCCAGCCATCCGCTGGATGTGGTGGGTGCGCTGTGTGATGCGCTCATGGCGTTGTCCTGTTCTGTGTCAGTGGAGTCGTCATACGCGGTGTCATGACAGCGTTAATGTGCAGCGTGCATCGTCAGATACTCGCCGTCCCAGGCCACATCCCCTTGTTTGACCAGTTCATCTGCCAGCCGGTCCATGAAGGCCAGGTTATCCAGCCCCGAGGGGTAACGACTTTGGACATCCTGAAAAATCTGCATCGCTGATAAGGTGTTGCGCCAGGTGGGCCAGTGCATGCGTTGGTGTTGCAATAACAAAAACTTGATCATCACCCGCGATGCAACGTGGGCGTGGCGGTCAGGTTGCTTGATAAAGAAATCAATCCGGCTAAATGCCCTATCCAGTGCCTCGTTGACGTTTGAAAAGGGCCGACCATGACCGGGAATCACAACCCTCGGCTGCAAGGCGGCGATCATCTCCAACACCGCACGCTGGTGCTTAAAAGCCAGACCCGCCGTGTTGCGGGTGTCAAAGTCTTCGAGCATCAAACCAAAGCCGTTTTCCCACAAGGCATCTGCCGATATCAGGATGCGTTCATCGGGGGCAAATAAGACGACGCTGTCGTCGTCGTGCCCGGGGGTGTACAGCACTTGCCATGCCATATCACCGAACTCAACCACCTGCCCCGGGTGCATCACCGCATCGTATTTGAATCGGGGACATTCTTGACCCGTGTATTGATAGGTCAATTCGCCGTCGTTCCAGCGATCTATCTTGGGGGCTGCCAACGCAGAAATCGTGGTTTGAACATGGGGGTACACGGCCTGCAAGCTGGCATTGCCACCGCAATGATCTGAATGCAGATGCGTGTTGATGATTTGGTCGAGCGGCCGTTTCCCAAGAACCGTCTGTAGCAAAGCCAGTGTTTGATTCTGATGGGTATGGTAGCTGGTATCTACCACTGTGGCGTGTTTGCCGAGCGCCAAAATATTATTGGACGATAACCAGCCGCGCTCAAACACATGAAGCGTATCGGGCAGTGTGACCTGGGTAGCGGGTTGGGTCATGCGGATCCTGGGTACGGTTGCCCGGCGTGGGCACTGCGCAGATGAATGGCCTGCCAGACCGATTGTTTATACGTATCACTGGCGGTTGCCCAGGCCATGATCTCATCCATGGTTCTATAACAGCCGGTGCACACGCCATGCGAACGGATGGCACGCAATCTGTCGGGCTCAAAGCCACACTGTTGCGCTAGGTCAAAAGACATTTGGCAAATCGAAATACAAGGTGAAGGCACTGCGCTCATCGATCAACAACTTTCTTTGCGACGGTCATATAGAGGGTATCAAGACCTATTTATTGCAAGCACCTGGCAATGGCACTCCCGGCCTTACTTGCTGACGGGCGACCCAGTTGACCCGATATCCAGTCCCCGGTGATGGCCAACTGCTCCAGATTCAAACCGGTTCGCATACCCACTCCATGCAGAAGGTACACCACGTCTTCGGTGGCCACATTTCCGGTGGCACCTTTGGCGTAGGGGCATCCACCCAGACCGGCGATCGAGCTGTGGAAGGTACGCACGTCCGCCTCGAGACTGGCAAAAATATTGGTGACAGCCTGTCCATAGGTGTCATGAAAGTGCCCCGCAACATCTTCTATCGGAAACACCTGAGCCACCGCCTGCATCAGCGACTTCACCTGACGTGCGGTGCCCACCCCGATGGTGTCGGCAATATCAATTTCATCCACCCCCAGGGCTTGCATGGCTTGTACAACCTTTAATACATCGGCGGTGCTGACCGCGCCCTGATACGGACATCCCAAGCAACAGGATATGCTACCGCGCAAACGTAACTGATGGGCCTTGGCCAGGTCCGCAACAACCTTAAACCGCGCAATGGACTCATCGATCGAGCAGTTGATGTTTTTCTGTGCAAAGGCTTCTGAGGCGGACCCGAAAATCACCACCTCGTGAGCACCCGCCTGTATCGCTGCAAGCATGCCTTTTTCGTTAGGCACCAGCGCAGACAGGATGACATCGCTATGCGGATAAAGTCGCCCGGCGTTTCGTGTCCTGACAGTGCTGATCACATCATGGGCATCGGCCATTTGCGGAACCCATTTAGGCGACACAAACGCAGAGGCTTCGATATGGATGACGCCGGAATTTAACAGGCGTTCAATCAGTTCAACCTTGGTGGCGGTCGGGATGAGCGTGGCCTCATTTTGCAAACCATCACGGGGGCCCACCTCCACCATTTTTACGAATTCACCGTTCATCATAGGGATGTCTCCATCTTATTGGCTGTCACCTGCGTTTTGCCACACCACCTCTTCATCCACTGCATACAACTTGCAAGGACTTTGACTGTATTTCTGGCAGTTTTTGATGGCTTCTGAAATGGCCTCGTCACCGCCCGCCGCCCAGCCCCATGCCCCAGACTGGCTCAACGCGAACGCGCGGGGCGGTACGCGGTTCAAAAAGCTCTTGTAAGCCACTTTACCGCTGTCCTGTATGAAGGGCAGACGAGTGGCTTCATCCAACGGCGCATAGCCGCTGGGCGGCGGGCTTGCCTTGCTGCCCGTTACATACTTGACCTCGGTGGGCAAGCCCACTTTTTTCATGGCTGACAGTGTTTTGGGTAACCAGATGGGCCACCCTTCAGGGTCGCCAAACATCTTGTGGGCATCCTGCTTAAAGCCGGGATAGATGAGTAATTCACCACTACCTCCTTGTTGACGAAATGCCTCAAACATCTGCTGGCTCAACTCTGGGTCAAAGTAGCTATCGTTTTCACCGTAGAACCACAAGCTAGGTACTTTGCTCAGCGCGCCCAGACGCCCCACGGCTTCTACCAGCGAGGATTTCCAGTCGCAGGGCTTGGTGCTGGAGTTAACTTTTAATCCGCCTGCAAAATTGACGGCCAGCTTGATCGGTAACTGACGATTGCCAATCAAGGCCAGCGTAGCCAGTCCGCCGTAGGATTGACCAAACACCAAAATCTGTTTGGCATCGGCCTGCGGTTGCTGGCGGGCCCACTGGGCAATCGCGGCAACATCGGCCGCCTGCAACTGGGCATTGGCGTACATGTTGCAGCCGGCGGATACATACGTGCCGCCACTGCCTGAAAACCCTTTACGCATCGGTAATACCACCATGTATCCGCGACGTACAAATTCACGCGCTACGGTGTAATAGCGGGCGCGAGGTTGCAGCTTCGGATTACCTTCGGATTTACCGTGATTGATCAGTAAAATCGGAAAAGGACCTGGCCCTGGCGGTTTAAAGAGGGTGACCTGCAAATCAACCGATTCGCTGCTGTGCACCGGAACGGTCAGCACTTCCTCATTGAGGTTCGGTCCTATGGCCTCCAAGGGCTCGGGGGTGCGGGCTACAGCCTCTTTGCCAAGGATCAAGGCAAGCAGCAAGACAGCATGATTGAGCAAACCATAAAGCTTCATGAGGCGTGAATGTCCCCGTCGACATAAAACCATTGATTGTTCTCGCGAATAAATCGACTGGTTTCGTGCAGGCGCTGAGCGGGACCGCCGCCGTCCAGCCGGTAGCGGGCTACAAACTCCACCGTGCCCTGATTGCCCGTTTGATGATGTTGTTTGATGCTCAGGCCCATCCACTTGGGGATCGGTTCCTCCAGCGTGTTGACATGTTTGGGGCGAGTGCTGATATGCCATGTGTTGAGCAGATAGGTTTGATGATGCAAACCATAAGCGACATAGCGTGAACGCATCAATGCCTCGGCGGTGGGGGCATGCTGTCCCAGCTCGATATACAGTTTGCAGCAGTGATCGTAGTGACGGGCTGACCCACAAGGGCAGTGTTGTGTACTCATGGTGTGGTTCGTTAAAAGGGACCGGTTTGCATCCAGCGCAGGGCCTGATCTAACCGATCATTGCCCCAGAAGCCTTCACCGTCAACAAAGAAAAACGGGGCACCAAACACCTTGCGGGCCATGGATTCTTCAACACTGGTTTTAAGCGCGGTTTTCCAGACCTCGTCGCCATGGGCCGCTGCAATCGCTGTACCGTCCAGGCCAAGTTGCGTGCCGATACGGGCCAGTACCTCGGTCTGCGTGATGTCTTGTCCTTTGACAAAAAACGCTCGAAACACCGCACGCACAAATTCACCTACCTGAGACGATCCTGAGTCGCGCAGCATCAGTGTGGCGCGCGCTGCGGCTTGTGATGCAATTGGAAAAGGATCCGGGAACGTAAACGCCAGTCCGTAAAAGTGCGCAGACCGCACAAAGTCACGGATCGAGTACTCACCTTTGAGTGGAATATGCACCAGTGGCGGAATACCCATCTGTTTGAACACAATGCCCAGCAACACCGGGCAATATCGAACCGTGCGGCCTCCTTGCGCGGCAATGGCCTCGATGCGCTCAGCAGCGATGTAGCTGTAAGGTGAGGAAAAATCAAAATAAAAATCAATGGTTTTTGAAGTGCTCATGCCAGTGCCCGCCCAATCAGAATTTTTTGAATATCGCTGGTACCTTCGTAAATTTGGCAGACCCGCACATCCCGGTATATACGTTCTACAGGATAGTCGCTGACATACCCGTATCCGCCATGCACCTGAATAGCGGCCGAGCAGACGCGTTCGGCCATTTCCGAGGCAAAAAGTTTGGCCATCGCCGCTTCTTTCAGGCAGGGTTGGCCCGCGTCCTTGAGTGCGGCCGCGTGACGTACCAGTTGCCGGGCTGCTTCAACTTCTGTGGCCATGTCAGCCAGACGAAACTGCACCGCCTGGTGGTTAAACAAGGTGCTGCCAAAGGCTTCGCGTTCTTTGGCATAGGCCAGTGCGGCTTCCAACGCGGCGCGTGCCATGCCGACGGATTGGGAGGCAATGCCGATGCGGCCACCCTCTAAGCCCGACAAGGCGATCTTGTATCCCTGACCCTCGTCACCCAAGCGGTACGCCGCTGGAATGGTGCAGTTCTCGAACACGATTTGTGCCGTGTCCGAGGCGCGTTGTCCCATTTTGTCTTCTAGCCGGGCAACGATGTAACCCGGCGTGTTGGTAGGCACTATAAAAGCGCTGATGCCTTTTTTGCCAGCGCTGGCATCGGTGACGGCTAGCACAATGGCCACGTCGGCGTATTTGCCGCTGGTGATAAATTGTTTGGTGCCATTGATGACGTACTCATCACCGACGCGTCGAGCGATGGTTTTGATGGCCGAAGCATCACTGCCCACATGCGGTTCTGTCAGGCAAAACGCGCCCAGCATGCGGCCACTGGCCAGCGGTACCAGCCACTGCTCCTGTTGAGTTTGATTGCCCCACGTGAGCAGGATGGAACAGACCGGACAGTTATTGACCGATACCACCGTCGACGTGGCTCCACAGCCAGCGGCGATCTCTTCGAGCACAACAGACAACGACACGGCATCTTGCCCTGCGCCCCCCAAGCGCTCGGGGACCATCACACCATAGCAACCCAAGGCGGCAAGGCCTTTGAGGGCATCGTGCGGGAAGGAGGCATCTTTGTCCCATCGGGCCGCATGGGGTTTGATTTCGCCATCGACAAAATCTTTGACGGCGTTTTGGATCATTCGTTGATCGTCGTTCAGAATCATGGTGTGTGGCAGGCCTATTTAATTAACTCAATCGCCATGGCAGTGGCCTCACCCCCCCCAATACATAAGCTGGCCACACCACGTGTGCCACCGGTTCGTTGCAGCGCCCCTATCAATGTAGCGATGATCCGCGCACCACTGGCACCAATCGGATGGCCCAGCGCACAGGCACCACCGTGAATATTCACTTTGTTGTGCGGAATGTTTAAATCGTGCATGGCGGCCAGGGTCACCACGGCAAATGCCTCGTTGATTTCAAATAAATCGGTTGTTTCAACGGTCCAGCCGACGGTGTTCATCAGCTTGCGCATGGCCTCGACCGGAGCGGTGGAAAACCAGGCGGGCTCCTGCGCATGTGTGCTGTGCGCCACAATGCGCGCAATCGGGCGCACCCCGCGTGCAGCAGCATCTGTGCCTCGCATTAAAACAAGCGCTGCGGCGCCGTCAGAAATCGATGAACTGTTGGCAGCGGTCACCGTACCGTCCTTGCGAAAGGCCGGTTTGAGGGTTGGGATTTTCTCAGGGCTGGCGTTCAGCGGTTGTTCGTCGTAACGAATTGTCGCCGCACCTTTGCGCGTCTGGATCTCGATAGGCTCGATTTCCCAATCAAACCAGCCGTTTTGATTAGCGGCTTTGGCGCGCTTTAAGGATTCGAGCGCAAACTCGTCTTGCACCTGCCGGCTGAATGCATACTTGCCTGCGCAGTCTTCGGCAAAGGTGCCCATCAGTCGGCCTTTTTGATACGCGTCTTCAAGCCCGTCAAAAAACATGTGATCAATCACAGCACCATGGCCCATGCGCATGCCACCGCGTGCCTTGGGCAGCAGATAGGGCGCGTTGCTCATGCTTTCCATGCCGCCAGCTGCCATCACGGTGTTGGTACCTGCTTTGAGCAGGTCGTGCGCCAACATCACGGCTTTCATGCCCGAGCCGCACATCTTGTTGATGGTGGTCGACCCCGCCGATAGCGGCAACCCTGCACCAAGGGCTGCCTGTCGTGCGGGCGCTTGGCCCTGCCCGGCGGGTAAAACACAGCCCATGATGACTTCTTCAACGAGCGCGGGTGCCAACCCGCTGCGCTGAACGGCTGCACGTATCGCATGTGCCCCCAACTGGGCGCAGGTTTGTGAACTTAACTCCCCGGCAAAGCCGCCCATGGGCGTTCGCGCAGCACCTACGATAACAATGGAATCACTCATGATGACAATCCTGTTTTATTTCTTTTGAATTTTTTGCAAAACCGAATGTTCTCGGCGTAGGGGAAAATATCCTCAATGTGACCGTCGATGATGCGTTGTTTGCGACGTTGCCAAAAGCTGTATTCAAGCAGGTCAGCATGGTGTTTGAGAAACACGGCGCGAATCCGTCGGTCGGTCAGCAGGAATTGACCAAACTCTTCGGGGAATACGTCTTTAGGCCCGATGCGGTACCACGGTTCGGACGACATCTCTGCTTCGGGATTGGGGGCTTCCGGTATTTGCCGGAAGTTGCAATCGGTCATGTATTCGATTTCGTCGTAATCGTAGAACACAACGCGTCCCAAGCGCGTTACGCCAAAGTTTTTAAACAACATGTCGCCCGGGAAAATATTGGCCGCGGCCAGTTGTTTGATCGCATTGCCATATTCAACGATGCCGTGTTCAACTTCCGCATCTGTACCCGTGTGCAGATAGATGTTCAACGGTGTCATGCGTCGTTCGATATACAACAGCTTGATGACGACCGTATCGCCGTCTTCGTCGATGCTTGATTCACACAAATTGCGAAGCTCTTGCAGCAGCTCTTCAGAAAAGCGTGCCTTGGGCAGGGCCACTTGAGAGTATTCCCAGGTGTCGGCCATGCGACCGACGCGGTCGTGTTGCTTGACCAACTGATATTTCTTGATGACCCCGTCGCGATCAATCTCTTTGGGTTGGCCAATTTTGTCTTTGATCAGTTTGAACACGTAGGGATAGGACGGCAAGGTAAACACCGCCATCACCAAACCCTTGATGCCCGGTGCAATGATGAATTTATCGTGTGAGTGTTTTAAGTGATGCAAAAAGTCGCGGTAAAAAAGCGTCTTGCCCTGCTTTTGCAAACCGAGCATGGTGTACATCTCGGCTTTGGGCTTGTTGGGCAGAAGGGTTCTGAGGAACTGTACGTAAGCACCCGGAACTTCCATATCCACCATGAAGTAGGCACGCGTAAAGCTGAACAAGGTGGCAATTTGCTGAGCGTTAAACAACACGGTATCGATGTACAGTCGGCCTTCAGAATCCCGCAGCACCGGAATGGCAAAAGGCGTTGGCATATTGCCATTGACAAATTTTCCAATGATGTATGCGCCTTTGTTACGCAAAAACAGGCTGGATAACACCTGGATCTGGCAATCCTGATCAATCTTGATGGGGCGCGGAAAAATCTGTCGGGCATGCAAAATGATGTAGCGCAGGTCGCGTTCCAGATTGACAAATGGACTGGTCAATCCAAAATCATGGATGACTTGTCGCAGCGTGTTTCTCAGACCCGTCAACAGCGGGTAGTAGCTGCGGTAAGACGGTGGATCAGACTCCACATATTCAGTGGATACCGCTGGCCGCACAAACAAAAAGCTGTTGTGAAAATAATCGCGGTGAAGGATTTTCGTGGTGACTGAGTTAAAAAAGGTTTCAGCCAGTTCGGGCTGCTTGTGATCCACCAAATAAGTCACATACCGGGTTTTAACACGCTGCCAGACCGAGTCGGGCAGGGTATCGGCGTTAAACTCGGAGTGAAGCTGATCGACGGCTTCGGTGACCCGTTCATCGTAAAACGCAATCCGTTCGCTGGCCAGCCGCTGAATACCATGCCAGTCACCGGTCTGAAACAGGTTCTTGGCTTGTTGTGCACAGTATCGGAACAGGCGGTAGTGTTTGTCAAAGCCTGCCAATATGGTGGAGGCAATGCGCTTGGACAGTTCCCGCTCTTCCTCTTCGGTGAATCGCTGGGTGCGGCTGTCGTCATGGGTGGAGGATGCCAGCAAGGCACCAGCGGCTTCGTGATCAGTCAGGTAGTCAACGTCCAAAGCAGCTTGAGTGCTTTGTGGCAGATGCAGACTCATAAAAATATCCTTAGCGGGTTTGGGCAAACAACTCTCACCCCGTCAGCATACGACGTATTGTGGTCATTCTTGCAGCAATTTCACACGGTTTTGCATCAGCTCAGGGTGACCCGGCGCGGGCTTCTTCGAGCAGGCGGTGGCAGCGGGCCTCGTTGGTGGCGATCTCTTGCAGGGTGATCTCAATGTCGCGACGCTGCTGCTCCAAAGTTTGCCGGTGTTTGTTCAGCACCACCAGAAATTGCTCCAGCTGGGGCGCGTTGTTGCCCGAGCTGTCGTACATGTCCATCAGCGCTTTGATTTCGGACAGGCTCAGGCCCAGCCGCTTGCCTCGCAGGGTCAGCTTGAGCCGGGTGCGGTCGCGGGCATTGTAAACACGGTTACGGCCCTCACGCAGGGGTTCAAGAATGCCCTGGTCTTCGTAAAAACGAATGGCCCGGGGGGTAATCTCGAACTCTTTTGACAGCTGGCTGATTGTGTATGTGCTCATGGACTGGACTTGAAGAGGTTTTAACCTACAATGCATCTATTGTACTTTCGCAGTTAACGTAAACGTCAACTGGTGATGTGATGACGATCCAAAAATTATTCGACGCCCCTCCGGCCTTGGGCCAGCCACTGCATGTGGGCCAGGGCATCTGGTGGGTGCGCCTGCCTCTGCCGTTTGCGCTGGACCATATCAACGTCTGGCTGCTAGAGGACGGCGATGGCTTTACCCTGGTCGATTGCGGTGCGGGTACTTCGGCCGTGCAGGCGCTGTGGGAGTCCATGGCGACCGGTTTTCTGAAGGATCGTCCGATCACCCGGATCATCGTCACCCACAGCCACCCTGACCACATCGGCATGGCCGGCCTGCTGGCCAAACGGTATGGCGTCCCGGTCTGGATGACTACAGGCGAATTTATGACCGCTCGTGTCCTGATTGCCGATTTACAGGGAGTGGACCGTGACACCATGATGAGCTTTTACGCCACCCACGGCATGGTCGACGAACGCGCCGAGGAAACCGGGGCTGCCCGTGGCGGCTTGTTTGGCCGATTGGTGCCTGAGCCTCCCATCCAGTTTGTGCGCCTGCGCGAAGGCGACGTGATTCGCATCGGAGAACATGAGTGGCGCGTCTGGACAGGTTTTGGCCATTCTCCAGAGCATGCCAGTCTGATCAGCGCCTCGGCGGGGTGGATGATCAGTGGCGACATGTTGTTGCCCACGATCTCGACCAATGTCAGCGTGTTCCCCACCGAGCCGCTGGGCAACCCCTTGGCCCTGTTTTTGGAGTCAGTTGAGCGGATGCTGCAACTGGACGATACCCTGAACATTTTGCCCTCCCACGGATTACCGTTTACCGGGGCGCATGCCCGTTGTCACCAGCTGTTGGCGCACCATGCCGAGCGACTGGATGTATTGCTCGCTGCCCTGACTGAACCCAAGTCAGCGCGTGACATCATTTCCGTGTTGTTCCGGCGCGAGCTCGATGGTCATCAGCTCAGTTTTGCCATGGGTGAGGCGATTGCTCACCTGCATCACCTGTTTTACAGCGGCAAAGCCTTGCGCCGTCGAGGGGATGACGGCATCTGGCGATTTGTGGCGGCCTGAGCGTATCCCCATGCATGTCGGCCCCCAGCCTGTTCTGCGCTCACCCGACCGAACCTTGGTCATCAAACTGGTACTGATGGCCCTATTTTGGGGAGGTACTTTTATTGCCGGACGACACCTGGCGACCACCGTGCCGCACGGCTTGGCGGCCAGCGTCCGGTATTGGTTGGCCAGCGCCTGCCTGCTGCCTCTGGCCCTGCGTCAGTGCGGTGGCTTGGCGGGGTTTTTCCGTTTATCACCCACACAATGGGTGGCGACATTCATCTGTGGACTGACAGGCATCGCCCTGTACAACATCGCTTTTTTTGGGGCCCTGGCCCGATTGCCCGGCGGGCGTACCGCGCTGATTGTGGCGTTGAACCCCATCATGATTTCTGTGGTCGCCTCGTTGGTGTTTCGTGATCGGTTACGGCCTGTGCAATGGCTGGGCGTTGTTACTGCACTTTTGGGAACAGGGGTTGTGATTTCGCGGGGTGATTTGTTCAGCCACCCGGCCTCCCTGTTTGAAACCTTTGGCATGGGCGAGGCCATCATGTTCGGCGGTGTGGCGGCATGGGCGGTCTACACCATCACCGGTCGTGTGGCTGTCAATCATATGTCGGCCTTGGTGGCCACCACCTGGGCCTGTGTCTGGGGGACACTCATTTTGACCGTATGGGCTTTGCTTCGCGGCGATTTACACGGCTTTACCCAGCTGTCGCTGCTGGACTGGAGCGGCATTGTCTATTTAGGTGTGCTGGCCACCGCGATCAGTTTTGTGTGGTTTTACCAGGGCGTGGCGGTGCTCGGCCCTGCCCGTACGGCCGTGTTCACCAATCTAGTGCCTGTATTTGGCGTCTTGCTGGCCAGCTTGTTGCTTCAAGAACCTTTGCTACCCAGCATGCTGGTCGGTGGCCTGATTGTGATGACAGGGGTGTATTTGACCCAGCGAACCCCTTGAATGATTGCCAATCGCCCCCACATCGTGCTCTAATCCACGCCCAAAAGAAGCATTTGCTTACAGACCATGAGCCGCACTCCACAGCAACTGATACCCGTCACCATCCTCACCGGCTTTTTAGGCAGCGGTAAAACCACGCTCTTAAATCGCATACTCAAAGAGCATCATGGTCAGAAGATCGCCGTGATCGAAAATGAATTTGGTCAGGAAGGCGTCGACAACGATCTCTTACTGCAAGAGCGTGAAGAAACCGTGGTCGAGATGAACAACGGTTGCCTGTGCTGCACCGTGCGGGGCGATTTGGCCCGCATCATGACCAGCCTGCGTGAGCGCCGCGCCTCGGGTGAAATCAAGTTTGACCGCGTGGTGATCGAAACCACCGGCATGGCTGACCCCGGCCCCGTGGCGCAAACCTTCTTTGTGGATGATGAAGTTGCTGAGCATTACCTGCTTGATGCCGTGATTACCGTCGTCGATGCCAAACATGGCATGAAGCAGCTGGATGAGCATCGCGAAGTACAGCAACAGGTGGGTTTTGCCGACAAAATGCTGCTTTCCAAAACCGATTTGTGTACACCCGAAGAGGTCGAGGTGTTAAAGCAGCGCCTGGCCCACATGAACTTACGTGCGCCGATCATGATTTCCGATTTTGGTAACGCACCCGTTGATAAACTGCTGGATGTACGTGGTTTTAACCTCAATGCCGTGCTGGATATTGACCCCAACTTTCTCGAAGAAGACCATCACACGCACAATGATGATATTTCTTCGTTTGTGTTTATGTCCGATAAGCCGTTTAATTCAGAGAAGTTCGAAGAATTCATGGGTGCCATCACCCAAGTGTACGGTGAAGACATGCTCAGGTATAAAGGTATTCTAAGCATGAAAGGCAGTGATCGCCGGACGCTGTTCCAAGGCGTGCACATGCTGATGGGTGCTGATGTAGGTAGGCGCTGGGAGCCGGCTGAGAAACGGTCCAGCAAAATGGTGTTTATTGGGCGCAAACTGCCCAAGGAACTCTTTATAAAAGGGTTGGAGCAATGCCTGGCCCGTTAAGTGCGAAGCACGATTGTTGACCAGAGAGGCGGATGTATGAAGACCAATGAACTGCCCATCATCACAGAGCAGGCCTTGCTCGCGATGCCTGAAGCTGATTACATGAATGATGCCCAGTTGGCCTTTTTCCGTAAAAAGTTGCAGGACATGGAAAAAGAACTCCTGAGCAATGCCGGAGAAACCACCGAGCATTTGCGCGAAACCGTGATTGTTCCCGACCCGGCTGACCGCGCGACCATCGAGGAAGAACACGCCCTTGAGCTGCGCACCCGCGACCGTGAACGCAAGCTGCTCAAAAAAGTGCAACAATCATTGGTTAAGATAGAAAACGGTGAATACGGCTGGTGTGAAGAAACTGGCGACCCGATCGGCGTAGCCCGTTTGCTGGCCCGCCCCACCGCCAACCTCTCGCTGGAAGCCCAACAGCGCCGCGAGCTCAAACAAAAGATGTACGGAGACTGATGTCTGCAACGCTGTCCCGGGTGTTCCTCGGGTTCCTGATTCTGTGTATTGTGGCGGTGCAAGGCATCGCCCTGATTCATAGGTACCAGCACGGACAAGGGCTGGATCAGGGAACCGTGCATACCAAGGGCCTTTATGCAGGTGTCTCCATCTCGGGCGGCACTTTTGCAGGCACCGAGTCGGGAGCATTTCCCCAGCACGACGCATCTTTGTGTCAAATCATAGACCACGCCCTGGTTGATCACACGGTCGTAGTGACCCCTGTCGTCGATATCCACCCCGGCTCTGCCTGGTGCTTTGATGCACAGCCGGCACCTGCCAACCCTAAAACTGATCCGCGACTGGCCTTTTTGGCCCGTGGCCCGCCTGTTATCACCTGACCCATCCTCTCTGGCGCGTGTGCGCCGTGTTGATTTTTTCTCAGGTGATATTCATGTTTGTAGTTAAGCAGAGCCCTGCGGCCTGGCTGATGCCATTGGCCGTTCTGGGTGTTTGTCCGGCGCATGCACAAACGGCGCAAGCAGTATTGGCCGCAGCGCCTTCTTCCGTTCCGTCCTCCTCCGATCATCCACCGTCGCTCGGGGATGTGGTCGTCACCAGCAACCCGCTGGGGGGGGCTGCCAACGAACAGGTCAGCCCTGTGAAGGTGATTCGTCGCGAGGAGCTGGAGGCCAAGCGTGCCGGTACCTTGGGTGAGACACTTGCCAACGAGCCAGGCGTAGCGGCCACAGGTTTTGGGCCCAATGCCAGCCGTCCGGTGATACGGGGGCTGGACGGTGATCGTATCAAGATTCTGAGCAACGGGATGGGCATGCTCGATGCCTCGGCCACCAGCGCCGACCATGCAGTGGCGTCCAATCCCATCGGTGCGGATCGCATCGAGGTGGTCCGCGGAGCGGCTGCCTTGCGGTATGGCGGCAATGCGGTGGGGGGCGTGATCAATGTGCTGGATGGCCGCATTCCAGTGGATGCTGACCCTGGTGTGTCCGGCGAGGTCCGGGCCTCGACCCAGTATTCATCCCGTCAAGACAATCTTGCCGCCAAAGTCACCGCCGCCAGTGAGTCTTTGGCTGTGACGGCCGATGGGTTTACCAGTTCCAGTGGTGACACCGCCATTCCCGGGCTGGCCCGATCGGCTCGCGAACGGGCTGATACCAACCCGCGATTTGGCATGCCGGTGGGAGGAGAGCCGTCCGGACGGCTTAAAAACTCATACGGACATACCGAAGGCGGCAGTGTGGGGGGGGCCGTACGCGGCGAGTGGGGCAATGCCGGTCTGAGCGTACAAACCCTGCGTAACAACTACGGTGTCGGTGTTTTTTCAGAGCCTGACACCCGTATCGGCTTGATGCAGGATCGGCAGGAGTTCAAAGGTCGGCTCAACACCACCGGATTTTTTACTACGCTGGATGTGTCGGCCATGAACAGCCGTTATCAGCACACCGAGTTCAACCAAGGCGCACCCGATACCACGTTCAAGACGGCGGGTCACGAGGAGCGGCTGGAGGCTACGCACCGCGCTCTTAGCCTGTGGGATACGCCGCTGACCGGTGTCCTGGGCCTGCAAACCGGGCGTTCTACTTTTGCTGCCACCAACGCCGCAGGGGCCAATTCATTTTTACCGAATACCACCACACAGACACAAGCGCTGTACCTGACCGAACAGGCTCGGGCAGGGGCACTGAGCTGGAGTGCGGGTCTGCGTCATGAGCGCCATCAGGTCGGTGCTGACGACAGCGTGGCAGCGCTCGGTTGCAACGGAGCGCAGCAAAAAGACTTTCCGTTGACCAGTGCCAATGCCGGCGGCCGGTATGCGCTGTCTGGCGGTCACGCGGTGTCTTTACAACTGAGTCATACGGAGCGGGCACCCACCTATCAGGAGCTGTTTGCCTGTGGTGAACATGCAGCCACCCTGGCCAATGAGTACGGCAACCGTGAGCTCAATAAGGAAAGAGCCAACCAGATTGAACTGGGCTGGGCGTTTGAGGCCGGACCCACGCAACTCACCGCCAATGCTTACCGCCAGCAATTTGCCAATTACATTGCCTTGATCGCAGACCCGGCTTCGCTGACCAGCCCGACCGCTGATACGGGCCGCGGCAACCGGGGCCGTTTTGAGTCACCCGACCCGACCACCGGCGCGATGCGGTTTTTCCCGGATTACCTCTATACGCCGGTGCGCGCGCGTTTTACCGGGTTTGAGGCGCAGTGGCGCCAAGCCCTGGTGGCTGAATCGCTGGGCCTGCCAGCAGCCTACAAACCGTCGATAGAGTTGCGTTGGGATGCAGTGCGAGCGGTGGACCAAACCAATGGCCAACCCTTGCCCCGCATCGCGCCGATGCGCCTGGGGGTGTCGGGTGTGTTGGGCTATCCCAAGGGCAGTGCACGGGTGGATGTCCAGTACAGCGCCCGTCAGCGGCAGATCGCCGCCGCCGAGTTGCCCACCGATGCCTACACGATGGTCAATGCCTATGCGTCATACCGGATCCACACCTCGGCGCAAAGCTCAACCGAGTTGTTTGCCAAGGTTAATAACCTGTTGAATCAGGAAGGGCGCAACCCGGTATCGTTTCTGAAAGACGTGGTGCCCTTGCCCGGCCGCAGTGTCACTGTGGGTATCAAGACGCTGTTTTAAGCGCCAACGCCCGCTCGTATACGGTGTTTTTGGGCAATCCGGTCCACTGGGTAGCCCATTGCACCGCGGTTTTGGTGGGCACCTGGGTCAGCAACTGACCCAGCAGGGTGTCCAGATCAACCTGCAAGCCCGCCAGGTGGCTCGCGGCGTTGTCCTGGACCGCCGCTGACGGAGCGATCACCAGCGCAAATTCGCCCCGCTCACCGTGGCTGTCTGCCAGCAGTTGTTCGTTCACCTGTGCCACGGTACCGCGGTAAAAATGCTCAAACCGCTTGGTGATTTCGCGACCCACACAGCAGTCCTGCTCGCCAGCCTGGGCGGCCAGTAACTGCTTGAACAAATCGTGAATGCGATGGGGGGCTTCAAACAGCACCACCGGGCAGGTGTGCGCCAATGCCTGTTGCAGGGCCTGTTCGCGGGCTTTACCTTTGGAGGGTAAAAACCCGGTGAAATGAAACTCACCGTCGACCAAACCGCTGGCCGCCACAATCGCCAATACACTGCTGGCGCCTGGGACCGGCACCACAGGGTAGCCCTGTGCCGCAGCGGCCTTGACCACACGTGCGCCCGGATCAGATACGGCAGGGGTGCCCGCGTCGCTGATCAGCGCGATGTCTTCCCCGGCGGCTAGACACTCGATGATTTTGTCAGCCGATTGGGCTTCGTTGTGGCTGTGACTGCTGATCAAGGGTTTTTTCAGGCCCAGCAAGGTGAGCAATTGCCCGGCGACACGGGTGTCCTCGGCGGCCACCCGGTGAACACGCTCGAGGACTTCCCGTCCACGGGCTGACATGTCACCCATATTGCCGATGGGCGTTGCCACTATGTAGAGGGTGCCGCTGGTTGGGCTCGTAGGATGGTCGGTCTTGGTATCGTGTGTCATGGTGATATTGTGGTGCTTCCGTGGAAAGCGGGCAAATCGGTGCGTCTGGATCGAGCCTCGACTGGCTCACCTGCTCGGCCTGCATGGCTTAAAAAAGATCGACCGACGGGCCCGTCGACGGCACCCAACCGCCGCCAGCTCGGTGATGATTGGGAACACAAGGCGGCACAATGGCTGCAAGCGCAGGGCCTTCGTTTGGTCGCCCGGCAGGTGAATTACCGTTTTGGGGAAATTGACCTGATCATGGGGGATGGCACCACAGCCGTTATTGTGGAGGTACGCCAGCGCAGTTCGTCACACTATGGCAGCGCAGCCGACAGTATCATGGGACTCAAACGTCGCAAAGTGGAGCGGGCGGCGCAGTTATGGTGGCAGCAGCACGGACACAAAGAATTTGAACATTTGCGGTTTGACGTGGTCACATTTGAGCAAAATAAAGGCCCGCAGTGGCTAATTGCCGCATGGAGCGACTCAGCGTGGCTATAATCAACGCTAATTTCTGCCCCTGCCCTCTACAAGGCCTATCACTATGGATCTGATCGCACGCATTACTCAGCAGTTTGACGACAGCATTGCCACCAAGCAGCGCTCGGTTGAAGAATTGGCTGTACCAATTTCAACAGCCGTTGAAGTGATGGTCAATGCGCTCACCAATGGCAACAAGATTTTGGCCTGTGGCAATGGTGGCTCGGCTGCAGACTGTCAGCACTTTGCCGCCGAGCTGGTGGGACGTTTTGAACGCGAACGCCCAGGTCTGGCTGCGATTGCACTCACAACCGATAGCTCGGCCTTAACCGCGATTGGCAACGACTATAATTTTGATGAGGTATTTTCAAAACAGGTCGCAGCGATTGGTCAGGCCAATGATATTTTGCTGGCCATATCCACCAGCGGTAATTCCCGAAACGTGATCCGTGCCATCGAAATGGCCAAGGAACGTGAAATGCATGTGGTCGCGCTGACCGGTAAGGGCGGCGGCAAAATGACCCAGATATTGACCGAAGAAGACGTACATATTTGCGTACCCGCTGATCGGACAGCGCGTATTCAGGAGACCCATCTGCTTGCCATTCACTGCATTTGTGATGGTATCGATGTCATGTTGTTAGGCGAAGAAGAGGACGAATAAATGATCAAAGGCAACGGCCGTAGTGCCGCCCTGTTGTTGGTAGCAGCCCTGGGCGTGGTGCCCGTGTTGCAAGGTTGTTTCACGCTTGCCGCTGCTGGCATGGCCACTGGCACACTGGCTGCCACCGACCGTCGCACGCTGGGTACCCAGGTTGAGGATCGTACGATTCAGGTCAAATCGTCCACCAAGTTATCATCCTATGGCGACAATGTGCATGCCAACGCCACGGTGTTCAACATGCGCGTGCTGTTGACTGGCGAGGTGCCGGATGCCGCCACCAAAGAGGCGATTGAACGCGATATTTCGACCATCGAAAACGTCCGTTTTATTGTTAACGAATTGTCTGTCGAAGGTAAAAGCTCGCTGACCTCTCGTTCAAACGATGCGCTGATCACCGGCAAGGTCAAGGCATCGATGATTGATGCCAAGGATGTGTTTGCTAATGCGTTTAAGGTTACCACCGAACGTGGCACTGTCTACTTGATGGGAGTGGTGACTGCGCGCGAAGCGCAGCGTGCTGCCGAGGTGGCGGCCAATGTATCGGGCGTGGCGCGTGTGGTTAAAGTGGTGGATGTGATAAGCGAGGCGGAGTTGCAAAACCTGCAAGTGACCCCCGCCAAAGATCAGCCAGGGCCGAATCAATAAGCGCAGTGAGGTGAGTATGAAGGGGCTGCACATCGCACTGGTTCGACGGCTGACAGGCGCATCACTGCTGTGTGCCTTGCTATTACTCACCGCCTGTGGTGATCAGGCACCGCCTGTGGCGTTTCAAACCATCACCGGGCAGGTGTTTGGTCCCGAGCAATACAAGGGTAAGGTGATGTTGGTGAACTTCTGGGCCACCAGTTGTTCAACCTGCATCAAGGAAATGCCCGAGATGGTACAAACCCACAACAAGTACAAAGCCCAAGGCCTCGAAACCGTCGCGGTGGCCATGAGTTACGATGTACCGGCCTTTGTTGTGAATTTTACGGAAACCCGACAGTTGCCTTTTAAGGTGGCGTTGGACCTCAAAGGCGAAGCCGCCCGTCAATATGGGCAGGTGCAATTGACGCCCACTACGTTTTTGGTCGACAAGCACGGCCGTATCGTCAAAAAATTTGTGGGTGAGCCCAATTTTGATGATTTACACGCCCTGATCGAAAAAGCCTTGGCTGAACAAGTCTGAATCAGCCCCTGGCGGGTCACCCGCTAACCATGCTTAAACGCCGCTGTCTGAACGGTTCGTTCAGGCGACAATCTGCTCTGCTGCCTCCCGATGTACCGCCCAGTAATCCGCTTGATGACGAATATCGTCCCACCGTAACTGCAAACGGGCGGTTGCCTCTGGCACGTAATGCCCCCAGACTTCGCTGGAGATGCCGTTGTCCAGGTCCATTGCCAGGCTGACTGCGCATTGCACAATATCAGCCAGTGGGTTGTTGTCTGTGTGATCCAGTTGCGGGTAATAACGAATCGCCTGGGCAATTGGAGTGGGCAGCTTCCAACGGTGGGCTATCTCTGCGCCCACATCTCCGTGATGAAATCCCAGTCTGTCCCGCTCAACGGCTGCGCGCTCCGTGGCGGTGTAGTGGGAGCACACGGACTCGATGCTGGCCGCAGCCTCCGGAAACACAGCATGGATCGATAAAATCCCCAAACCATGCATCAGCGCTGCGGTGTAGGCCAGGTCTTGGGGTTGGTGCAAGGACTTGGCGATGTCTTTGGCGATCAAGCCCGACAGCACGCTCAAACGCCAAAACCGATGCATGTCAAACCCGGGTGGTGCTGTAAAGCACCCCACCAGACCTGATGCAATCACCAGCGTGCGAACGGCTTCAAAGCCTACCAGCATGATGGCATCGTCAATACTACCCACTTGTCTGGGTAGCCCAAAATGGGCTGAGTTGGCCAGGCGAAGCACCTTGGCGCTCAGGGCTGGATCCAGCGAGAGGGGTTTGCTGATTTGTTCAACATCAACATCATTCGAGTTGAGCGTCAGCAACACATCATGCATGACACGTGGTATCGACGGCAGGGCTTTCGCACTGTCAAACAAGCGTTCCATGGGACTCATAGTGCATACATTGTGATGGTCGTGATGATTGATATAAGGATGTGCCTTTTAACCGTGATGGGGGGGCGTAAAAAAGGGGGATTTCACCCCGTAATTTGTCGTCTAAATGTGTCTCCTGTTTAACAATTTGAATAGCTGGTATGATCAATTGCTCAGCCAAGCGCCGCGCCAATGTAGGGTTTCTTTTGCGTTTAAGTCGATGTCTAATGATGCAGGCACCCTGCTGCCATCGGCTTATGCCATCAAGCGTGGTGATGCCCACCACTCTGACAATCACAACAACAGGAGACCGCCATGTTGGGAATTCCATTGGGCCTGCTCACCGCCAACGCGGTGGAATGGGGTATGCATAAATATGTGTTGCACGGCATGGGCAAAACACGCGGTACATTCTGGGCGTTTCATTTTCATGAGCACCACAAAGAAGTGCGGCAAAACGGCTACTACGACCCCAATTACGAGCGCTTCCCGCTGGGCTTACACGCTCAGGGCAAGGAAACCTGGGGACTGATTGCATCGGCTGTGGCCGTGGCGCCCTTGTTCCCGGTGGCTCCTTTTTTTGTGGGCACACTCTGGTACTGCGGGCTGAACTATTACCGCGTGCATAAACGTTCGCACATGGACCCGGCTTGGGGCAAAGCCAACATTCCGTGGCACTATGACCACCACATGGGCCGCAACCCCAGCGCTAACTGGTGTGTCACAAAACCCTGGTTTGATTACGTGATGGGCACACGCGAATTTGATCCCGATACCCCGCACGAAACCAATATGCTGGGCGTCAAAAATTTACCCCAGTGGTTAGACACCTTACTCGCGCCACGCTAATTAGGAGGACATGATGAAGATCACCGTTCAAACCACCGTACACGCACCCTTGCCGGCAGTGTGGAAGGCCTACACCAGCCCCGACGATATCGTGCAATGGAACACCGCCTCCGAGGATTGGCACACCACACAGGCCAGTGTTGACTTGCGGGTAGGTGGGCAATTTTCATCACGCATGGAAGCCAAAGACGGCAGCTTCGGCTTTGACTTTGCGGGCACCTATACCCAGGTTATTCCCGAGCAGCTGATTGAATATTCATTTGGCAATCGCCACGCTCAGGTGGCGTTTGCCAAGGGCCCGGCAGGTGTGACTGTCACGGTGACGTTTGATGCCGAAGACACCCATTCCGTTGAGCAGCAACAAGGCGGGTGGCAGGCGATTCTTGGGAACTTCAAGACGCATGTTGAAGGATCCACGCCGACAGGTCGTTGACCACAGTCCCTTCAATGCCGTTGTAACCGTGATGGGACGATGCCTCACACGGGTCGCCTCGTGATGTGCCACCTGTAAAGTTGAGAACGGCTTTGCGGGGTGAGGCGGAGAGCTTTTGCATCAACGACGGTACGAGGCTATACGAGCAGAGCCTGCAGCCATCGAGTTCGTGATGCACAACGAGTACCGGAACCGTAATTTTTTCCAGCGGCAGGCTTGTCACCGGGACGGAGTTGTTGTCCGACAGGATGGTAGACGACAGGACGATACCGTCAGGCCCATCGCGACGAGGTGGCTCGCTGGCAAGCTCTGTCGCGATATACGCAACCGACTGTGTGCCGCGACTGGTACCCACCAGCCACACCGGTATGTTGGCGCGCTCGCGCACCCAACTTATCACCGCTTTGACATCCTCTACATGCTGGCTGGTTTGCCTAAAGCCTGTGAGGAACGGTGGAACCTGCCGGTCCGAGGGCGCATCGATCAGCACGGTCATGAAACCCTGATCGGCAAACAACTGGCGGCTCCTCACCAAAAAATTATTCTTGCCCCAGCCAATATTGCCGTTGCCTGTTAGTTGCAGGCCACCGTGCCCTCCTGCAAACAGAATCACGGCGGCTTTTGGCGCGTGCGGGGTGATGACGAGCACGCGTTGCGTAATGCCCGGGCGGGTGGGTATGTCGACGATACGCGAAGGTACCTGCCCGTGAGCCGAATAGACCCAGGACAAGAGGTTGAAAACCATCAAGAATCTGAGGAGTTGGGACATGTGCTGTGATTATCTCCGAAGGGGTTGGTTTGCGCTGCTCGGTACTGGTAGTATCGCCGGCGAACTGCCACAAAACCACTGCAGCCACTTAACTCGTGCTTCAGTCATCAGGGCTTGAGCGTGGAGAGATACGCGGAAAGCGCCAGCCTGCATGCCCCACAACTGGCGACGATATACGTCGGTGAGCGCCCGGCGATCGACGGGATCGTACCCAGACCGCGAAAATCTGCACCATGACACCCCGCACAGGCGAGTGCTGAATTACCGCTCGGTGCCCGCGTCAAGTTCATGCCCTTATTGACGCTACCCAGCGGAACGTTGGCGATGAACTGTACGCGCACATCTCGCAGTACTTCGAATCGCTTCAGGTTGTCCGGCACTTCACCAATCCGATCGTGGTGCAGTTTTTCCTGGGCCCCATCTTCGCTGGCAGATACGATCAGGCCACGGTTAACGACTTTGGGCGCTGCCAGCAGGGCGAAGGCGAGAAATGTCCGGGACTCACGTGTTGAGGGTGCATAGCTTACTTTTAAGGTGCGGCGATGATCTGTGATGCTTCAAGATTGAGCGATGTCAGGGGAAGTGCCGTCAATGTCCTGCTCCCCATATGGGGCGTGAGGGCGGACATTCGTAGCCTGAGCCCTAGGCAAATCAATCAACCTGACCTAGCAGTTCAAGCATCCGCGGAGCGCGGGCTTTGAGCGTCTATTTAGTACTTGCTCCGAGCCCAGACCCCCAGCAAAGGCAGGCCGGGCGACGCTCGGGTGCCATTGACAACAATCACATTGAGAACCGAATACGGCCCGTCGCGATTGGAAGAATCAACTGGATGTTTGTCGGCAGTGAACGGACGGGCAAGCGCGCGGCCGCAGTGATGAGTTTGATTCAATCGGCAAAACTGAATGGTCACGACCCCTACCGGTTGCAAAAGTTAGTTGATCCATTACTACTCACCGTCAAAGTTATTGATCGCATTGTCGCAAATGATGCGACTTATTCAGAGTTTCCCTAAGTTAAACCCCTTTGGTTTTGGAACCTGTTTGGGTTAGCCAGTTACTCAACGAGTGTCGGGTATTGGCAAATTGGTCCTACTGCGTCTTCACATGGATTACTTTATTTTTAGCCATTGGCCCTTTAATAATGCGGGAAAGCTCATGCATACAATTCGACAAATCGTTCGCTCAATAACATCTCCGACTGATACTTTAGCCCACTCACCAGAAGAGGGTGAGGCATTGAAGTTGCTTGAGAAAACCGAGCGTCAGCTCGCTAGGCCAGCGCTGAAGAAGGACCCAATGATGTCGATGTTACGCTCTTGTGAGTCGTTCGTCAGTAACAATGAGCTCACTCTACATACACGTGCTAGAGCGGCAGAATTAATAGCGCTTAATATCCCAAGTGACGAGGCCATAGCGTGTAGAGGAGCTCCACGGCAATCGATTTTTTTTATGCGATATGCAATTGATTTGACTATGGAAATGATTGCAGCGAATCGTACTCAGCAGTTAGAAGTTGACTTGGTAAGGCGAATTGATTTGTTAATTAATCGCCTAGCAGACTTTATGGATCAGTTCGAACTGGGTGGTGTAACTTATTCCAAAGCGCGTCTAACGACTTTGTTAAGCCCGGGAGTTTCTGCTAGTCGCAGTGGGGTCATGAGTGAGGTGGCTTTAGTAGCAGATAACGTTCGTACTCATTTAGAGGTTTTTATTGACGAATATGTCGCCCAAATGACGGCCGATGGGTTCCCTGCGCATGGGAAAACAGTAAACGAAATTAAAAAGAGCATATTTAGGCAAGCGGTGGGTTCTCAGTTGTATACCATTGGAGGAAATTCAATGGCTACACTTTCTTCGGAGGTTGAGCGATTGGCTCCAAATTTTGAAACCGAGCCTGATGCTGATGTCCCAAGTGCACCAAATGCACCTTGGTATTTGCAGCGTTAATATTTCAGCTAGAAATGGAGCGCTTAAAGTGTTATCCACAATTCAAAGTAAACTAGCAAATATACTGTCCAATAAAGGACCAGATAATCCTATTGAGATGTCTGAGGAGCAATGTAATCAATGGATGAACCGTTCTGAGGAAAAGCTTACAAGGGGAAAATATAGTGTTGAAAAGCAACAGCAACGATTAAAGCAACTTGTTTCAGTGCTTGAGAATATAAACTTTCCTAAGTCGATTCGCCGCAGGGCGGCTGAGATCATATCCTTGAATTTACATAATGATAGTGCCATAAGTTGCTTTAACACACCACGGCAGGCTAAGTATTTTATTACGTACGCGATTGATTTGCTTATAGATGATTTGCTGAGAAACCGAAGCGTTGTGTTAGAGGATCATCTGCAACGGATGATCCGTCGCTTAGTCGATAATGTTTCTCCACATCAGGAGAATTTTGATCTAGGCGGAATAAGGTATAGCCGTGAACAGTTAAACGCAGTAATTGATAACGTAGGTAATCTGAAGGGTTTAGACACCGGCCCAACCTTGAGTGATGTAGATCTTGCGCATATAGAAAATGAAATGAGAAGTGATAAGGGGCGCGCGCAAAATGTACACCGATCATCGGTGCTCAATGCAGCGAGTATTATGCTTGCCCGCATGGCTGCTAAGGTATCAGATGCCGATAGATTGACTCCGAATCAGACTGCCAAGGCTATCTTGGGTGAAATGGGCGCCATCTTACAGCAGGAGAGCAATGACCGAAAAGCAAACAAGATAAATGTGCCTGTTAATGTCAATCGTAAATCAGTCGAGACGGCGGTGGAGATTGTCAAAAATACGACCCGTGGAGATAACAACTGGAAGGAAAATATAACACCGCAGCAGTTGTTGCCCATAGTTTGGGGGTATATCGCTAACCATCCAGACTCGCAAATACGCCATAACTTAAAATTTACATTGCTTGAGCGACTTGTGGAAATTAGTTCGGAAGATCCGTGCAGTACGGGTAAGTTACAACGATTAATTCACATTCCTTCCGGAATTGACAGTGAAATGAATATGTTTGCAGAAACCCTAGAAATTGGGGATACAGTGACTCATATCGCTTCAGTTGCATATGAATTTGCAAATGAGTACGTAGATGATGTTGTTGATCACATGCGTAATGAGGGGGGGTTGGTTAATGCATTGGTGGTTAACGAATTAAAGTTGAACATGTTCAGAACCCGACTGACGCAAGAGCTGGTCGCCCTAGGCGGACTCTCTCAAAATGAAATAGACAGTTTTGTAGCTCAGAACGCAACTGGTTTCGAAACAGAAAAAGTTAATGCAGCTAGTTTAATAGGGTTTACCACTCCTTTGGTAAGTCTAAAGGCGCCAGAGAAGAATGTCGATGCATTCAAAGAAATGTTCATAGATTCAATTGAGTTTGGTGGTGGTGTTTTTCAGTTCGTATCTCCACGATTACATTTTAATACGATAGCGACTTCTGAGAAAAAGCCGTCTCTTACCCCCAGTATAATGACATCAATGGTCGATGATATCCTTGGGCAGTTGTTTCGTGGACAGACTCAACCTATTACGCTCATTTCGCCCGGTGGTAAACGTTTGCGAATTTCAATTGATCACCAAAATACAAAACATGATGCAGTATATATGCATTTGGCTGTGACGGTTGAAGAAATAGACAATGCCGGTAATGCGATTCGAGATAAGCGATTAATATATTTTACCCAGGTAGGATTTCCATTTTCTGAAAATATTCTTACGTCAACCTACATATCTAGAGCTGCAGATCTTTATGTACAGCACTGCCACCTAAATCGGGCTAATAATCCAGATCGCCCGGCGCCTATTTTAAGCTTTAGAGGGATTGGACGTGGCCCAACATTAGCGACTTATTTCGATATTTCACAAATGATAAGTAATCAACGGATTACGAATAGATCAGAGCTAAGAGCAACCCTCGAAAAGTATGTGGAGGAAAAGCGCGCTCAACGGAATAACGAAAAATTTATTCATTCCCGTCAGCAGTTTGAAGAGTTGTATACAGCTTTGGGAAATCTATTAGATTAATTCTTTGCATAATTGAAGGTAACCCCCTTGTTTGCTCAACTTCGCAGTCAAATTGATTCTACAAATTTTTATTGTTCAGAGAAAATATCTCACCAAGAGAATCCGACAAAAACCTTGTTTGATGAATTAGACCACCCTGCCTTAGATTATTTAACCGATTTGGATGTTGCGGTGAATACCTCGGGTATCTGTTGCCCTTCCCATAGTTCATGCTCAGTGACTGGATCAGATTCTGATATGGCGAGGCAGTATTTGAACGCAAATAAAATCAGTTTTAATGGAGTACGATCGTATATTGCAGGTCAGTCACCACAAGCGGAAAGAAAATTGACCGTGCAATCGGCATCCTATTTGTCTGGAAGCAGCTCTGCAAAGTTATCTACTCTCGATCGGTACTTAATTCAGGGCATTGAGTCTGGTAAAGGCTTATTTCAGTTTGTTTCACCAAGAGCCCATCAATGGTCAATTGCTGACTTATGTAAAGAGAACCTACCTGTTCCATCAGAAATACCAATCATAGATCAGTTACTCAGTAAGCTAAATGGCAATTCGTCAGTATTAATTGCAAATCGCTATCAAGTGTCAGTATCCGCAGATTCTAGCCACATCACAGAGAATGCTCGTCGTCTTTGTCTTAGCGTAGTTGACTCAGCTGAAAAACCATACGCTGTACCTAAATTAATACCGTTAACTCATGTAGCGTTTTCATTTAGTGGCAGAGTGTTATCCAAGACCAGTTTAAAGCAAGCAGACAAATTATTTGATGATCACTGTAAATTGGTTCAAAAAGTGAATTTGCGGGGTGATGTAGACATGTCCCCAGCGGTAATTAGTTTTGCTGGCATTGGTCGGAATGCAGCCTTAATTGTTTTTCGGGAAATGAAAGCGCAGATTCGTGAGGGCAAGGTTACTAAAGAAAATTTTTATAGTGTATTAAAAGATGTAATTAATACCGGGAGGAATGCTCGTGGGCCTAGATTTTTACATTCGGCAGATCAGCTGGGTGTATTAATTGACGCATTAAATGAGATGTTAGATATAAAAAAAGGGCAAGACGACGCGCATTCGAATATAGCGAGTGGATCTTCAAGCGCTGCGAAAAGGACCCTAACTCAGCCCCCAGCTACTCCAGGTAAACGCACAGAAACAATATCATCACTTACAACGATTCAACCGCGTGCGATATTTTCTGATCCTAATCAGACGCATTTCTTTCGCGATACAACTCGAATATCGATGTTGTGTGGCTTAGAGGCAATTAACTCTTACTATCAATATGATGCTATGGATGAGCATCAAATGTATAAGTATATGCATGGGTTTATTGAAAATAGTCGTAAGGAGTTTGGTGATATTGTCATGCCTGGAATCGGTCTGTATGATGCAGAAATAATGAAAGCCCTTTTTGATAAGGGCGAGCTTAGAATAAAATTTCATCAGCTTCCGCAGTTTGTCACCGTTTTTGGTGAAAGATGTAATGTTGATTGCGCGGGTAAAACAGTTCAAGATCAATGGCAATATCTTTACAACTTGGAATTTCCTGGCAACTCAAAGGTAGAGCACCCTAAACATTACGCTGATATTCAGAAAAAGGGAGCCTTAACGTTGACCCCTGCTCGCTGGATCAGCCTAGCCGGGGGTATTTCATCTGAGGCGATGGTTACGGCATTAAATTACCTTCGTGAAAAAAAATTCGGCGATGTCACTTTGGGCTCCTATCCTAAGAAGGTTGATGCTATTCATTTACCTGTTAATAAATCTAACTATCGTATCGTAATTGAAAATAGTGTACGAGCCATATACGGTATTGCGACTGAAAGTAGCTCGCGTGCTAGCAATATGCCGACCAATCAGCCCCCCATTATTGTTCTGGGCGATAAGCATTGGTTCGCTATTGCGTACTCCCCCAAAGAGCAAGCTTGGATAAAACTAGATAATAAAAGTTTGGATGCGTATCCGGAACTCGGTAATTTAAAAATGCGTTCAGATGGTTTATTTCCAGCGGTTATTTACGCAAGAAGTATCACTGAGTTGGTTGATAGACTTGTGGCGTCACCAATTAAACCAGCTTGGATGAGTGACAAGCATTTTGAATACATATCTAACTCCAGTGCACAAGTAATTATTGGCCCAGCGGCTCCTGATACGCAGGGAACAACTGTAATGACCCAGTGAAATGCTGCTCAGGTGATAATGAAGGAGAAATCATTGATTAGTAAAGAGATGTACGATGACATCAAACGCTGGGCATGAGAACACCAGCTGAGCAATACCATTTAGCAGCCTACAATGTACAGAAGCGTTGGGTCATTACAAGCAAGCATTCGCCGCGTTGCTGGGTGTATCTTCACGCACTCTGCAGGACTGGGAGCAGGGCCGCCGAAGCCTAACCGGCGCGGCAAAAACCCTGCTCAAAGTTGCGGTTGCTCACCCGGAAGTTCTGCGAGTAATTGGCGCGTACCAAGCTGAAGGCTTTTGCTTCGTAGACAAACGCCATCAAGCATCAAACCAACCCATGCGCCTGTTGATCCGCATGGTATGAGCTGCGTACCATCGCCCCCACCGCAGCGTGTTTAAAGCCCATTGCATACGCCTCGCGTTCAAACATGGCAAACACATCTGGATGCACGTAGCGGCGCACCGGCAGGTGGTGGCCCGAGGGGGCGAGGTATTGGCCAATGGTGAGCATGTCGATGTGGTGGGCGCGCATGTCGCGCATCACGTCGAGAATTTCTTCATCGGTTTCGCCCAGGCCCAGCATGAGGCCCGATTTGGTGGGCACCTCGGGGTGCAGGGCCTTGAAGTCGGCCAGCAGCTTGAGTGAGTGGGCGTAATCGGAGCCGGGCCGGGCTTCCTTGTACAGGCGGGGCACGGGTTTGAGGGTGTGATTCATCACATCGGGCGGGGCGCTGGGGGGGGTTTGCAGCGCGCGGGCCAGCCGGCCGCGGAAGGCGGG
>DAITMV010000003.1:0-48365 GCA_036834985.1 Burkholderiaceae bacterium
TATTGCCCATACCACAGCGGTTTGGGCAAACTTGGGTTGGAGATATCCACAGCCACAAGCGTTGATGTGCTGGGTGAGGCCGAATAAAAAGTTTTACCATCCGGCGCCATACCGCTCTCGTGACCAAACACACCCACCGGTGCCGATGACTTGAGCACCGGGGCGCGGCAATCTTTGGAGATGTCATACACATCGACCACGCCAGGACCAAACGCCGGGTTACCCAACACCGCTGCCAGCAATCCGGCCTCTTTACTGATGACCAATGACTCATGCGGCGACAGCATCGCTGGGGTGACCAAGGTGGTGGTCACGACTGGCTTGGCTGGGTTGGCCATATCAACCACAACAACACCTGCCTTGCCATCCGGGATATTAGTAGGAAAGAGCAGGGTGCTATCGTAGTAAGCGCAATCATGACCCTTGGCGTCTGTATAACGCTCAACCTTAAAGCCACCAACCGTACCGATGGTATTGGGTTTAACAATAGAGCCCACCATCTCTGCATTGCACGTAAAACCCGCAGTTGCCTTGCCGCTGTCGTGATCGGCCTGAGACACACGGCCCTGCATGCCTGTTTCAGGACGGGAGCCCGCTCCGCAAGTACCTTGCGGGGTCGCAGCGATGTTAACGCCATCGTTTGATTTTTGAACTTCATTGGCGCTGACCGTCGAATTGCTGCTCGAGGTGCTGGCGCTGGTACTGTCACCCGCCGAGCCGCCCCCGCAACTGGCAACTGCCGTAGCGACTGCAAGCGCACTCAGGAGTCGGGTGTAAGAGGGCATAGTCATGTCAAATCCTTTTGTGTCTGCGTCGTTGGCGTAATTAACCGCCGATTTTCTTATATCGTTCCAGAAGCCTTTGCATCACTGCGACTTCATTGTTTTGCTCTTTTGCCATATTCAATGCAAAGCTTTTAACCAGCGGCAAATGCCCGTTGTTAAATGCAAAATAAGCCATGGGCAATGCGCCTTGGTGATGAGCAATCATCAACTCCAAAAACAATTGCCCCTGATCTTTACCACGAAGGGTTTTTAAACGATTCATTTGCTCGGTTGTTGGCATACCAGGCATTGCACCGTCATTGGCCTTGCAGCGGGATACAAACAGTTGATCATCGACGCCTTGAACATTCACAGCGCTTTTGACCCATTCCATGGGAGCTCCCACAAACGATTTCGGCGCCCCCCAGGCACTGAGCCATCCATCGAGCAAACCTGACTCCCAGGTTTGGCTCAGGACAATCGATTCAGCCAACCGTGAAATGCCAGGTTCTGAACTGGCACGAACCAACAGTGCCATCTGGATGGCCTGTCCGTGGTGTATAGCCATGCTTTGTGAAAAACCGATGTCAACTGGGTTAGGCCCTGTGAGACGTTCAGCAGCATCTGTACCGCCCGGAGCAAAAAACTCTCGCCCAAGTAGCATCCCAAGGCCGATCGAAATCAGCAACCCGAGAAGCAAAACACCTAATTTAAAGCGATTGTTTGTCAAAACCATCCGATGATGAGCGCACATCTGCTTCTATTACTCAGGAGTGATTGGAATCGGATTCAACCCTGCAAAGTCGTCGCATGTATCGTTGATGCAACAAACGGAACCTTATCAACCGCGCTTTCGCCGTATCAGTAAGTAAGCCGCGGGTAACACAAACATTGACAACAGCGGGGCAGTAATCATCCCTCCCACCATGGGAGCAGCGATACGTTGCATCACTTCTGAACCTGTACCACTTCCCCACATGATTGGACATAATCCTGCCAGGATAACCGCCACCGTCATGGCTTTGGGGCGTACTCGAAGCACTGCGCCTTCGCGGATAGCGTCAAGCAAGTTATTGACGCCGACGTTGCCGTTTGTAATACGCTCATCCCACGCATGTTTAAGGTACAGCAACATGATGACTCCAAATTCAGCGGATACCCCGGCCAGCGCAATAAAGCCCACTGCACCTGCAACTGAGAGGTTATAACCCATCAGATACAACAGCCAGATACCTCCGACCAAGGCAAAAGGCAACGTCGCCATGATCAGCAATGCTTCATCGAATCGTTTGAAGGTCAGGTACAGCAGTACAAAAATGATGAGCAGCGTAAATGGCACAACCAGCTTCAATTTGGCAGTCGCTCGCTCAAGAAACTCAAATTGTCCCGACCAGGAGATTGAGTAACCCGAGGGTAAAGCCACCTGCTTGGCAACAGCCTTTTGCATATCCTGAACCGCAGAGCGAAGATCTCGCCCACGAATATCCACGTAGACCCATCCGGACAACCGAGCGTTTTCGCTGCGAAGCATGGGTGGGCCGTCTGTAACACGGATATCAGCCACATCCGACAATACCAGTCTCCGCCCGCTGTCAGTCACAATGGGTAAACTGCGCAATATCGGAAGCGAGTCTCGTATTTCACGGGGGTAACGCATATTGATTGGAAAGCGTTGCAATCCATCGACCGCCTCACCAATATTCTCGCCTCCCACAGCGGAGGTGATAACAGACTGCACATCTGCGATATTCATTCCGAAGCGGGCTGCCGCGTCACGGTTGATATTCACATCCACATAGCGCCCCCCCGTCAAACGTTCTGCCAGGGCACTACTCACCCCGGGAACATTTTTGAGAGCCTTTTCTATCTCACCGGTTAAGCGATCGATGGTGGCCAGATCAGTTCCGGCCACTTTAACTCCCACCGGGCTTTTGATGCCCGTGGCCAGCATGTCGATGCGGTTACGAATGGGTGGCACCCAAATATTGGTTAGACCAGGTACTTTGACAATGCGATCTAGCTCGTCCACCAGCTTATCCTGCGTCATACCAAGTCGCCATTGGTCCTTGGGTTTGAACTGTATCGTTGTCTCAAACATCTCCATCGGTGCTGGGTCAGTTGCAGTCTCGGCCCGTCCTGCTTTGCCGTAGACGCTCAAAACCTCTGGCAACGTTTTGATAAGCCGGTCACTTTGCTGCAGTAATTCACTGGCCTTACCCGCCGATAAACCGGGCAATGCGGAGGGCATGTATAGCAAATCGCCCTCATCTAAGCGCGGCATAAATTCACCCCCAATATGTTGCAAGGGCCATAGACTCAAGCCTAACAATAATGCGGCGACCACCAAGGTGGCCCTGGGCCAGTCCAGCACAGTGTTTAACAGGGGGCGATACATTGCAATCAGCAGGCGATTGAGCGGGTTGGTTTTCTCATCGGGAATGTGTCCCCGAATCAGGTAGCCCATCAATACTGGAATGAGGGTGACAGACAACGCTGCTGCGGCTGCCATGGCATATGTTTTCGTAAAAGCCAGGGGCGAGAACAAGCGCCCCTCTTGTGCCTCAAGCGTAAATACCGGAATAAAAGACAGCGTAATAATAAGTAGCGAGAAAAATAGTGCAGGACCCACTTCCGCTGCTGAGTCTCCAATCACGTTCCAGCGGGCTTGCCCCTGAAGTAGCTGATTGGGATGCTCATGGCTCCAGCGCTCCAAATGCTTGTGGGCATTCTCAATCATGACAACGGCAGCATCGACCATAGCACCGATAGCAATGGCAATCCCACCCAAAGACATGATGTTGGCGTTCACCCCCTGGTAGTGCATCACAATAAAAGCCGCCAGTATCCCTAGCGGCAACGACACAATCGCCACAAAGGCAGAACGCAGGTGAAATAGAAATATGAAACAAACCACTGCTACGACTGCAAATTCTTCCAGCAATTTATGTCCAAGGTTTTCAACTGCGCGTTCGATCAGGCCTGATCGATCATACACAGGGACGATCTCCACGCCTTTGGGAAGGCTCGATTGCAGACTGTTTAATTTGGCTTTAACAGCGGCAATCGTTTGAAGCGCATTCTTGCCAGAGCGCATGATGATCACGCCGCCCACCGCTTCACCTTGACCGTCCAGTTCGCCGATGCCTCTGCGCATCTCAGGCCCAAGCTGGATACGTGCCACATCTCCCAACCGAACTGAAATACCTGCCAAAGTTGTCTTCAAAGGTACTTTGCGAAAGTCATCTAATGTTTGCAGATAGCCATTGGCTCGAACCATGTATTCAGCTTCACCCAACTCCAGCACCGAGCCACCAGCCTCCTGATTTCCCTTCTGGATGGCTTCGACCACCTTGTTCAGCGCAATACCATAGGCAGCTAACTTCTCTGGTTGCAATACGATCTGGTACTGCCGCACCATGCCACCCACCGATGCAACCTCTGCAACGTTGGGAACCGTCTTCAGTTCCTGTTTAAGGAACCAGTCTTGTAGTGCACGAAGTTGCGAAGTGTCTTGTGTGCCACTGCGATCGACCAGTGAATACTGGTAAATCCAACCCACGCCGGTAGCATCAGGTCCGAGTGTCGCTTTGGCACCAGCGGGCAAGCGGGATTGAACTTGACTGAGGTACTCCAACACCCGGGAGCGCGCCCAGTACATGTCAGTGCCATCCTCAAAGAGTACATAGACAAAAGAGTCTCCAAAGAACGAATACCCACGCACCGTTTTAGCCCCTGGGACCGATAACATGGTGGTACTGAGCGGATAAGTGATCTGATTTTCAACAATGCGTGGTGCTTGCCCCGGGTAATTGGTGCGAATGATAACCTGCACATCCGAGAGGTCGGGAAGCGCATCTAATGGGGTCTGAAGAACGCTGTAAACGCCCCAAGCACTGACGATCAAGGTGGCAAGTAACACTAAAAAACGGTTACCAATAGACCAACGAATCAACCGAGCAATCATGGCTTGCTCCCGGCTGGCTTGATCGTCGCAGCCTTGGGAGCTGGCCCTATGGGATTCGTGGCCTCAATCTTACCTTCACCCTTAGGACGCATGGCAGCATCGGGTGGGCTGGGTTCGGAAGCGTCATTTAAATGAGCTTCTACGCCTTTGAGGCTCGCCTCCGAGTCAATCAGGAATTGGGATGAGACCACAACACGCTGGCCTGCATGCAAACCCCGCTTTATCTCGGTCATGCCATTATTTTCAATCCCGATTTCCACCTCAACCGAACGGAATGCTCCTTTATCCTCAGCCACGATGACTACGACGCGTTTGCCAGTCTGTATGACTGCTTCGGAGGGTATCAATTGGGATCTTCTAGATTGCAGGTCCATAAATTGCATGGTCACAAACATGCCCGGCACCAGTAAATTGCCTGGATTGACAAGCTCCACCCTGGCTTTGATGGTACGGGTGGCTGCATTTACATCGGGCAAGATGGCCTGCACTGTGCCTTGCAAATTGACGCCAGGGGCTGCTGATGTGCTGGTCTGTACCTTGGTTCCTGGACGGATAAGCGTTGCTTGGCTCTCAGGCAACTCAGCGTTGGCCCACACGGTGCTCAGGCCATTGATACGAAAGAGCGTCGCGCCTGGTGTGAGGGTCATGCCTTCACGGGCCATCAGCTCCACGACTACACCGCCGATGGGGGCTGTCAGCGTCATATGGGCCTGCACTTTGCCGCTACTTTCAACTCGTCGAATCTGCTCGTCACTCATACCGACTTGCCGCATACGCTGGCGGGCACCGTCCACCAAAACAGTCATGTCCGTACCCTGCATGCGCCGCACCGATAAAAACTCCTCCTGTGCTGCAATCCATTCGGGCACATAAAGATCGGCCAGCGCTTGCCCTTTACTGACTCGGTCCAGCGTTGCACGAACATAAAGACGTTCTATGTATCCGGTAGCACGTGATTGCACGAGCACCTGATCGCGTTCGTTAAAGGCGATATTACCTACAGCAGACAGTTGAGGCGATAGAGATCCTTCGGTGACTTCTACAGTCCTAACCCCCAAATTTTGTTGGATACGGGGGCTGATCGTGACCTTGCTTACATCGTCTGAATTCTGACCATCTGCGTAGACGGGTACCAGCATCATGTCCATGAAGGGTGACTTTGCTGGCTTGTCAAACTTGTTACCAGGCACCATGGGATCATGGTAATACAGCACTTTGCGACCTGTGACCGGGTCAATATCACCTGCCTTGATCCCCTTTTCGATATGACGGCGTGTCGCCTCTTCACCCTCAGCAATGCTCTGCGGAACCGTACCCGGCTCACTTCCACCCGTGCTACTCGATGCTCCGGTGGATGAGGTCGGAGCTGTAGCCGTAGCGGCCATGCTCATGCCGCGATTCATACCGAGGGTGTAAAGGCCGTAACCACCACCAGCAAGCACTCCTGCGCCTATCAGACCAATCAGCAACGGATTTAGTTTTCTCATATTAATTCTCCGTCGCTCTGGTGGTGGATATTGAAGGCGACGATGTGTCGGTGGGTATTTGATGATCCGCAGGCTCCACAGGAATCAGGTACTCCAATTGAACCCAGAGCCCAGCCGTTTCCATGGCCAAGCGTAGGCGATCTATCTGGGTGTCGATGGCTAAGCGCCGCGCTTCGAGCACAGCCGAAAGAGGGCTGGTGCCTCCACTGTAGGCGGCTGTTGCAGCTTGGATGCGCTCATTCAATAACGGTATGAGCGTATTATCGAACCGCTTAAGACGAGTCAGGTTGCTTTGCCATTCCTGGTACAGAGTACGGATTAGGGCCAGATGCTCACGCGTAGCCTCTTCACGTTCAGCCCGCATCTGCTCGACCTTGGCAAGGTTGGCGGATAGCTCTCTATCTTGTCGATTTTCTTGATCCCATTGCAACGGAACCGCAACGTTAACAGACATCATATTCGAGAAAGCTGGACCTCGCTGGCTGTACATTAACTCGACAGTCCAATCAGTCGCCTTATTGCTAGAGGCTAATTCAACCTCGGCTTGCGCAACATCCTCTTGCTTGGACATGACGGTTATTTCGGGGTGATGTGCGATCTGATCACCCAAGCTGGCAACATCAAAATGAATGGAAGTCATGCCAGGTGGCTTGTCCAGTGGTTGATCAGCTTGACGACCAATCCATCGGGCCAGTTTGATCTTTGCAGTACCTATTTGTTTTTCTATCTGCCCAATTCGATCTTCAATTTGCGCGACCATCGAGCGGGCTGCAAAAACATCGGCTTGCGTTCCGCGCCCCCCGCGGTAAATTGCAAGGGAAGCTTCGACTTGTAGTGCCGCCTCGGCTCGCTGCTTGAGCAATACCTCCAGCATGCGTTCCTGGTAGTACCTATCAAACCAGGCAGTCGCGGTTTCGCGTTGCAAATTAAGGAGGGTCACGATTTTGATGGCTTCTTCTACCTCTGCTTGACGATTAAAGCGGGCTGAACGAGCCTTGAGTTTTTCGCTCCGAGTGACTTCCTGCATCAGTCCGACCGAACGCATGGTCATAAAATCCCGTGCCAGGCTAAAGCGATCATCCCCATTGACAGGCAGGTTATTGACGCCCAGTTTTAAGGTCGGATCAGGGCGTTGCCCTGCTGCCCACGCCATTTCTCGGGCTGAGTTTGCAGCGGCGTCCTTGGCGTAGAGTTGACGCGATGATGACTGGGCAAGCTGTATGGCTCTATCCAGAGACAAAGCCGCTTGTGCCTGCGCATTGACGCCGACGATGGCTGTGCAAAAAGCGATGAAACACACCCCAAACCGATGGGGCCAGCGGTATGTAATACCTTTAAATGACTTAGAAAACATGAAATCTCCAAGCAGCGAAACAGAAGTTTCATTGATGCTCAATAGGGCAGGGCGACTTACAGTGGGCTCAGCCAAACGGGCACGGTCGATGCGCTGAGCAAAACTACAGGTTTGTCAGCGATAACCTATGAGGAGATTCAAATTCGGAAGCAACAGTGAAGGATGGCGTGCGGTGGAAAGGCCGCTTCGGGAGAATTACAAGTTGCAGTTACAGGCAGGGATTTGCCTGTGGCCTCAGGAGCGAACAATGAAAAGTACAGCACCGTCATCATAGCCGGGGGTACTGTCAGAGTAGATACATGGTCACTTTGTTGGCCATATTTGCAGTGTTCTGCACACAGGTTGGCGTTGTGCAGATCCAAATGTCCTGTCACCGATTTGTCACCCATCGATTCACAAGGGGACTCCTGCTTGCTTACAGCCGACTGGCGCGACGCTTCGGGGCTGGTTTTGGCAACTTCAGAGGTGAGCTTTTGAGTCTTAGCTGACAACGACTCACCTGGGCAAGCGTAAGCAGCAACAGCCATCTGCGCAAAGAGCAGGACTCCAATCAATATACCGGAGATAAATCGTAAGTATCGACGGGTCATCGGGCTTTCGTAGCTATTATTTCTATTAATAAGTATGCGCTAAAAGACTCATAATTAGCTATAAAAACAAACGGGCGAGGTGAGCTTAAAACATCTCAAAAGTTTTCTGTTAGTTAACATAATATAGATTATGCGCCTTTTACATATCACATGGAGAGCAGCCACTGTTACGCACATTTACAGTTAAACGTCAGCCAAACCATGGCCCTTGACGTTGTTTGTCTCAAGCGCATCGTTGACTGCGTAGCGCTTCTGTCAACCACCCGTTAGTAGCTCACAGTAGCTCATACATAAAAGGATCGTCATATGAAACGCAATCAAGTACTGCTGGGCTTGTTAGCCAGTATGGTAATCGCCCCAGCATTTGCACAAACAGCAGCGGCCGATGTTCAGCGCGACGTCAATCAGCAGCAACGGATCGAACAAGGATTAAAATCAGGCGCATTGACCACCAAGGAGGCCGGTCGCCTTGAAAAAGAAGAATCCCGCGTCGACAGGCTTGAAGCCAATTCCCTAAAAGACGGTCAATTGAACAACGCCGAGCGTCAACGGATCGACAAGGCCCAGAATAAAGTCAGCCAGGATATCTACAAAGACAAACACAACGCCCAGGTAGGCAATCCAGCGTCCGCCTCCAGCCAGCGTATGCAAGCCGATGTACAGCGCGATATCAATCAGGAAAAGCGCATTGACAACGGCCTGAAGGATGGCTCTTTGAACAAACGGGAAGCTGCCCGCTTAGAGCGCCAGCAAGCCAAAATTGATCGCAAGGAAGGCCGTGCTGCTCAAAGCGGCAACATCAATGCCGGTGAACAAGCCTCCATCGCACACAGCCAACAGGCGGCCTCACAACATATCCACCGCGAACGCCATAACGGCAAACTTTAAAACTTGCAGGCCATGCTTTAGACTCGCGGGGTATATAAATCCTGCGAGTCTGCATGGTGCACTGGAAAAATCATCCCAAAAGCGTGTTGTTGGCCTTGCTTGCATTACAGGTATTGGCGCAGATCGATCGCAACATGCTTGTGGGGTTTTCACAGGTCATCACCCAAGAACTGGCGCTCAGTCATGTTCAATATGGGTTTTTAGTCGGTGCTGTCTGGGTTTTTAGCTTCGGGCTCATGGCTTTAAGCGTAGGTACCCTGGCCGACTATCACAGTCGTTTCAAAATCCTTGGGCTTGGAATGGTCGTCTGGAGTCTATGTACTGCGGCGTCTGGAATGGCTTTGAGCTTTAATGATCTGGCAATCGCCAGGCTTCTTGTGGCGTGCGGAGAGGCCACCTTGGTGCCGATCGGTGTTTCATTGCTTGCCGAACTGTTTGACGAAAAAAAACGTGGAGTGGCCATCGGAATTTTCTTCATGGGCATCCCCCTGGGCTTAGGCTCCAGCTTTTTTCTCGCAGGGTCAATAGGCGTCGATTACGGATGGCGCAGTCTTTTTTATGCGTTCGGTGTGTTGGGCTTGATAACTGCCCTGCCCGTTCTTCTGCTCAAGGAGGAGCCACACCATGAGAGGGTCCGGGGACAAGCCCCCTCCTCTTCAATACGCAGTTTTTTTAAATCCTCCTGGCACATCTGGCTGTTGGTCAAACAAACGCCGACTCTGTCCCTGACGATCATCGGCTTTATACTGATTCACTTCTCATTGGTAAGTTTGGCGTTTGTGCAGTTATGGATTGCATACGATTTGGGGGCCTCGCCGGCCGCATACTCCAAGCAGTTGGGGCTGCTTCAAATGGCGGTTGGAATCTGTGGGTCGGTGTTCGGGGGTATCCTGAGCGACAAACTTGCTGACAAGCTGCCTGGCGGGCGTGCCGGACTGGTGGTTTTTCTGATCACCCTATGTGCACCACTGATGATTCTTTGCCGATTTTCGACACCGGGATCGCTACTTTTTTTCACTGGCTTGTGCGCAGGCATTTTTTTATCAATGGCCTGCTACGGACCGACCATCAGCATCATTCAGCAGCTCACACCAAACCACCAACGATCTGGCATTACTGGTTTTTGCATGCTATGGATTAATGTCATAGCGATCGCATTCGGGAGCGCCTTTCTGGGCTGGCTCAGCGACAAGCTGATCGCCGCGCAGGTCCCTTTTCCCTTGACCAGGGTCTTGCTGACAAGTGACGTATTAGCCATCAGCTCAGTAGTATTTTTCTTGATCACCGCCATCAAACTGTCAAGGACAACAGACTCGTCTGCACGGTGAAAACCGTCAAAACAGTACCAATCCGGTTAAAAATCAATCAACGAATACCAGCACCGGCCAATGAATCGACAGACCATTCACGATCACTCTTGACCGTCACTGGCCTCATGCCACCGGTTTCTGCCACATAGCCAAGCAAAGAATAATTGCCTGAACCCAAATCATAGTGACCAAACGTGTCAGCGTATGGTGCAGGCACATCGTAGCTTGGTGCCATATACGCAAAACCAACCTTATACAACTGCCCTTTGCTGTCGTAGTTGTCTGAAGCTAATGCAACCCACGAGTCCTCATCCAGGTAAAAAGTACGCTTGCTGTATACGTGTTGCTTGCCTTCCTTGAGTTTGGCTTGAACCACCCATACACGATGCAGCTCCCAGCGAACCAGATCCGGGTTTAAGTGATTCGGTTGACACAAGTCAGCCTGTTTGGACCCATACACCGCGTCATACGTATTGTAGGGAACAAACATTTCCTTTTTGCCCATCAAACTGAACTCAAAGCGATCCATCGAACCATTAAAGAGGAAAGAGTCGTCAAAGGTACTGACGCCAGCGCTACCGGGGTTGGGTGTGTCATATCCAAGATCGGGTAACATCTTGACTCGTCGCTGGCCAGGCAGGTAACTCCACATGCGGCGCTCTTTGACCCCCACATCGCGTGGTTCAATAATCATCAAAGCCTCACCCGCTCGACGCGCAGGCGCTACAAAATTGGCTTTAAAGCGCAAGAACACCTCCGACTTGCTATCAGGGTTCCAAAACGGATATTCCTGGTTGCTGTTGGCCTCTGCCGCCAACGTTGCACGACCACTCGGATCTATATTCAGATTGCGGTACTTGCCTTCGTAAGCCATGCCGTTAAACCGCAGCAAGTGATTCCACATGGCTTCGTACCCAGTGTGTGGAATGGGAAATGGAAACCCCGCATGAGCGCCCGAGACCGACAATCCATCCGGCTCAGTCGTGGCAGTGGTGGCTGCTTTTAGCGTGTTCCTTGCCACATACTCTGGAAACGCAACGCTGCGATGACTTGGGTAGACATCCACCCGAAAACTGGCATAACGTTGCATCAAGGCCTTGGTACCTTCGGTCAGTTGGTCCGCGTAGCTGGCCATATTGTTGGCATCGATGACTAGACGTGGCTTGTCATCTGCAAAGGGATTGGTGCGAATGCCGCTGCCCTTTACAAAATTGGACGGAATCGCAACGTTTCCTCCGGTATATGCCGGTATAGTGCCGTCGGCGTTTCCTGATTTTGTCGCACCAACCGGAGTCAGTGTTGCATCCAAGGCTTTGGCTTCTTCAGCGGATACGGCAGCCCAACTGGTATGGAGTGAAATGGCAGAAGCAACGGCGGCTGCCCACATGAATGGGTGGATTAAGGTCATCGTGGTAGTCCTGGTCAAAGGTCATATCAAAGCGTGGTTTTAAATGTCAGGTTGATAAACCCTCTATCCTTCAAATAAGTGGTAAATCCGTTGACTGAGGTCACAGCGGAACCGTTGTCCTTGTAACGTCCAACGTAGTCGATGTATTTGAGATCCACACGGTACTTTTGTTGAATATCCACGGCCACTCCCAGGCTATAGTTGCCCAACCCCTGATTACCACCAAAGGTGGTGGGGGCATTGCCTTTAACGCCGACGCTGTAAGTGAGTGGGGCTGATACATCAACCCCCGGAAACACCTGAAACCAGGTGGGCGTTACTCCCACACCGATACCAAAATAATCTTTGGTCACGCACCCATCGAATGTATCTTTGCCGTTACATGGCGTGTAACCCAGGGCATTAAACAAACTCTCTCCGCTGATGACTCTGGACCAACGGGCGTAGGTCAGCTCAGCCAACCAGGTGGCAGTATCATAAGCGTATATTTTGGGTAATACCCCAACACCGTTGATCAGGGCGTGCCATGTATTGCCGCGTGGGCCTCTGGTGTCGCCTTGCGCAGGGGCAACAGGCGCGATGCCCAGGGTTTGACCCAGCAAGGGCGTATTGTGTCGATAAGACACCTCAGCCCCCAAACTGATTCCGGCCATGTTTTTGGACAAGCTGATGCCGTACAGATCAATATGATCGGGATAAATCAGGTTGTACTGGCTGGTATTGGCAGGACCAAGGCTGGTAATAAACGCTTGCGGCAGCTTGTCGGCAAAGTTGCGGTAATACAAACCTAGCGTACCCTCCAGCCATTCTGGACTCCATCGAGCGGCTCCACCAAACTCACCACGCTGCCGAGGTGTAATCGGGTCCCCCCGATAGGCAAACCCTGCACTGGCACTGACAAACTGCCGATCAGGTCCGTTAAATGCAAAGTCTACTGGCCCCAGATACGTACCGCCTTCCGGATAACGAGCCGCTTCCCACTGCAACACATACTGACCCGCTATACTCAAGGTGTCGGTGACCTGCGACTGGAATGACAACTGATGCAAGGGACGGAATAATTCCTTGGCCTCGGCCCCAGGCGATGCAAAGCCCTTCTGCAAATCCAGTGGATTTTGCGCATACGCCACGCTATGTACATTACCGCCCAGGAGCAATGATTCACCGTAATACACGGTATGTCGGCCGAGTTTAAAGCGGGTGGGTATTGGCAGATCGTCCAGATTGGCGAAAACAAATGCATCTAGCAATTCGCCGGATGGCCCGGCATACAAACGTTTGACAAGGTCTGAGTAGCGATTACCGACATAACTGGGAATGCCGTTTAACGGTGGATTGGGATTGGACTTTCCCGTGTTGCCATAGGCGTTGTCGTACCAAGCCGCAGTACTGACACGAAACCCCGTTTTATTTTTGTACACCACATCGAACTCAGACAATAAATCCAACCGGTTGGACACCCAATCGCCTTTATTAAAGCGATAGTCTCCTTCATCCGATATGGCTGAGTTGCCGATACGGCTGTCGCGATTTTCAATTCGCTGGGCAAGGTTATACCGAATGGTATTGTCAAAGCGGACGTTAAAATCCGGATGACCCGTATCAATCTCCACGGCCTGAGCCATGGATCCCATCAGGGTTGCCAGAAACGCCAGGCCTATTCGTGCAGGTCGGTAAATACTCAACCTCTCATGTCCTGTATTTTTATGATGTGTCAGAGAGATTGTATTCATCCAGGTCGAGCGTTTATGCTCAGGTGAGTTAAGTTTTCGTTAAAGTTTCATGTACACCGAGGGCGATATCAGTTTGACTCCATCGGCAATGCCATTCAAACTTTCGGAATGCCCCACCAGCAAATAACCGCCTTTTTTGATGGTACCCAACAGACGAGCAATCACCTCACGCTTGGTGTCATTATTAAAATAAATCATGACATTGCGCAGAAAGACAATATCAAACTCGCCAAGCGGAGGCAAAGCGGTATTCAGGTTGATCTGGGAAAACTGGACCCGACTGCGCAAGTCACGATGGATGAGAAACGTGCCTTCCTGCGGGCCCAGCCCCTTGAGGCAGTAACGCTTTAAATAGGGCAAAGGAATATCCTCTGCCTCAGAAATCGCGTATAGCCCGGTGCGCGCTTTTTCCAGAACACGGGAACTGATATCCGAGCCCATAATTTCCCAGGGACGGCGACCCGCATATTCGGCCAAAATCATCGCAATGGTGTAAGCCTCTTGCCCGGAGGAACTGGCAGCACTCCAAATGCGAAGGGGCGTTTGCCCCCCCGACATGGCCAATACGGTATCGCGCAAAAAATCAAAATGCTTAGCTTCACGGAAAAAATAGGTTTCATTGGTGGTCAGCAAATCGACCATCATCCGCATCTCGTCTGGGTGCTGGCCACTGTGTAGCAAGGTAAAATAATCGCTGTAACTGAACAGCTCATAGGCTTTTAAGCGGGATGCCAAGCGCCCGCTGATCAGATTCTTTTTGGCAGGTGTCATCGAAATGCCCGCCTTGGAAAAAATCAGATCCTTGAACTGATTAAACTCTCTGTCGCTCAGCGTCGCCAATTGCATCTTTGCCCCTCAAAATTAACTTGAGTGTCCCAACCCATGCTTAATGCACGGTCTCCTGAGCAGCTGACGACAACATCGACAGCTCCTCCGTTGACAACACATTTTCAACATTCAAGATAATCACAAACTCACCTTTGACCTTACCCATGCAACTGATAAAGTCAGTGCGAATGTTGGCACCAAATGAAGGGGGTGGCTTGATGTCCGCAGCAGCGATGGTCAACACCTCGAGCACCACATCCACTACAACACCGATATCCTGCAACTCACCGGCCACCATAGTCTCAATGATCACGATGGAGGTCCGTTTGCCCACGGCGGTTGACTGCCGACCAAAACGCTCGGACAAATCGATCACCGGGACCACCCGGCCCCGCAGATTGATCACACCACGAATAAACTTGGGCATCATCGGTACCGGATTGACGTGACCATACTCGATGATTTCCTTGATATTGAGAATACCAATCGAGAACACCTCGCGGTTTAACATGAAGGTCAAGTACTGGGCATCCTCGGTCGGAATCAATACACCGTCATTGTCTTGAATCGCTAACGCTGTCGTTGTCATCATCGCTCCGATCAAAATGAGCCAAAATCGTTGTCGGTCACGGTCGCTGTGGCCTTGAGCAACCTGGGCTGATCCACTTTGGTCGGCAACCGCTTGGGCATTGCGGCTTTAGGCTTTGAGCCTGTGTCAAGAGCTGTACCACCCACTTTGAAAAACGACATCACGTCAGCCAGCTGAAGGGCTTGTGCAGACATCTCCTCCGCCGTGGCTGCCAGCTCCTCGGAGGCTGAGGCGTTTTGCTGGGTGATTTGCGTCATCTGCGTCATGGCGGTATTAATTTGGCCGACCCCGGCGCTTTGCTCCTGAGATGCGGCGGTGATTTCCTGCACCAAATCTGAGGTGCGATTTATCGCCGGCACCATTTCACCGAGCAACGCCCCAGCCTTCTCGGCCAGATCGACGCTACTGCCCGCTACTTCGCCAATCTCCTGCGCTGCGACCTGACTGCGTTCAGCCAGTTTGCGCACCTCGGCCGCCACGACGGCAAATCCTTTGCCGTGCTCACCCGCCCTCGCCGCTTCAATCGCAGCGTTCAGCGCCAGCATATTGGTTTGGTAAGCGATGTCGTCGATGATGCCAATCTTTTCTGCAATCTGCTTCATGGCCGTCACGGTGGATTTGACCGCGTCACCGCCCTCGACCGCCTGCTTGGCTGCTTGGGAGGCCATGGTATCGGTGACTTTGGCGTTTTCGGTATTTTGGGACACTGAGGCTGACATCTGTTCCATCGACGCGCTGGTCTCCTCTACGGATGCAGCCTGCTCGCTGGTCGCCTGACTTAAGGATTGAGCGGTCGCGGACACTTGCTCGGAGGCACTGGAGATGTTGTCTGTGGCGCTACGAACTTCAACAATAATGCCAGATAGCTTTTGCATCATCGCCTTGATGGAGAACAACATGCTGCTGTTATCTCCCTTGGACAGCGTAATGTCGGCTGTCATATCCCCGTTGGCCATGCGGTTGACCACTTCATTAACATACTGAGGCTCACCGCCGAGTTGGCCCAAGGTACTGCGAATTGTAAACACGCCTAACAACACCAGCGCCACCAAGGCGGACAACGCAACCGACACCATAATAGTGTTGGCCCGCTTGGCGCTCACTTCGCCATCAGCCACTGCCGCATCACCCAAATCCACGTTCAGGTCTACAATTTTTTGCAGCGTTTGTTCTGAGGCCTTAAAGATCGGCAAGGCCTCTTTCATCAGTCGGTAGTAGTCAACAAACAGACGCTTTTGTTCCTCTGGCGTATGCTTTTCAGAGAGCTTTTTTATCAAATCAGTGACCGGCGCCATCGCTGCCCGGTAGGCGTTGTGTTGTTCCACAAACTGCTTCCACAACACCTCCTCTTCCTTGGTTTGGGGCAGTGGTTCGTAGAGTTTCCAGCCGACATCCAGGCGTTCGCGCTTTTTCAAAATGGTAGCCCAGGCATCGGCAAATTCAGATTCTGCGTTGTAGTCGTTTTCAGAAAAGGCTACACGACGAAAAGTCGACTGCACAGAGGTGCGTGAATTCATGATGATCTCAAGGCCCAGCACCGAGGGCATGCGGTTACCGCCGATTTCCCTCATGGAGGCTGTTACGTTGGAAATACCGCTCCAACCGGCAAGACATGCGCCTGCAAGCGCCATGATTGCCACGGACATTAATAAAATAAGTTTTGCTCTGACTGTTAAGTTTTTCACCGATGACCCCTCTGAACCGATTTTTATAAATTGCGCGGCGTCATCTGGATTTGAAACACTATGACCGTTGACCGCTCACGCACCGACTGCGTATACAAACGTCTTGTACAGTCAATGTATCGGTGCGGCCTCGGTGCAATCTATCCCCAATTTGTCCCCTCCCCCGCTGCCAGGCTGATGATGCCGCCCAGTGTGATGGGCTGCGCATCGCCGACACGATGGGTCAATACGGTTTCGCACACCGGCAGATAGGCGCCGTCGTGACGCAAAATGCGATAACAAAATGTTTGTACCGGCTGCGTTGAGGTGGTGTCCAGATTTTTGCGGATGCTGGCTGCATCGTCCGGATGCACCCGTTGTTGATAGCTGGCAGGTGTAACGGGGCCAGTGTTTGGATCTAAGCCCAGGAAGGCATACACCGAGTCTGAAAATACGATGCGGCCGGATGCGTCGGTGTGCCAATAAGCAATCGGAGGATGATCGGCCGCCGCAACTGGCATCTCACAGACCCAGTCACGGGGCCTGATCGATTGGAGCGAATCCCATAAGGCTTTATTTAATTTCAGCTGCTTTAAATGCACCAGCCGCTGATCAAGCAACATATTGATCTGCTGACCCAGCATCAGCATCAGATCGATTTCATAGGGCCCCAACAGCCTGGGCTTGTTGTCCATCACGCACAAGCTACCGATGATTGAGCCGTCGTCCGCCACGATGGGAATACCGACATACATTCTTATCTGGCTGTTGTCATGAATAACCGGGCTGTTGCGAAACCGTGGGTCGTTCAACGCATCTTCAACAAAAAAAGGTGCGTAGCCCTGAATGGTGTAACTACAAAACGTTTTATCGCGGGCAACGGCTGTTTGGTTGCAACCAACTGACGCCTTGATCCACAGGCGATCATGATCTGCAAACCCCAAGGCGGCCCGATCACAATTAAACAGGCGAGCAGCAATGCGCACCACTTGATCAAATACGTCTTCAGCGGGTGTGTCCAGAATGTCGTAGCGGTATAAGGACGAAAGCCGCCTCAGTTCAGCGGCCGGGTTTAAGCCAGGGCTGCGCAATTACGGTCTTAGCTCCTGTATCAAGCCGCGATATCAACCGAATCGACCATCGACATCTGCCGGAATATGGCCACCGCCTGGGTTCTGGAGGTTGCGTTCAAGCGCTCAAAAATATCTTTCATGTGATGCTTGATGGTTTCGGGGCTGATACTCATGTGGCGGGCAATTTCCTTGTTGGTAAGTCCAACAGCCACCAATTCCATGACCTGAACCTGTTTTTCCGTCAACTCTTTACGCTTGAGGTTCGATTGCCCAACCCGCTCGACCAGACGTTCTGTCACTGATTGAAAAGAGGATTCCTGACTCCACCGGGCAACCAGCCCCACCGACTCAAATGCCTCCACAATAATTTTGGAGGCTTTTTCAAACGCAATCTGTTTGGGAATAATCCAACTATGGGGTTTGTTCAAACGCTGCTGCGCGTTGACAAACTCCAGGTCACCCGTCATCAAGACCACAGGGATATTGGCCGCTTCGCCTTCCAGCCACTGAATAACGTCCAGTTTATCGCTACCGGGCAAATGCAGGTCGCTGACAATGATGGCTGGGGAGCATGCGGTAAACGCAGATTTGGCTTGGGCCAGGCTCGTGGTGTGCACTACTTTGACACCAGGCGCTATCAATTTGATGAGATCACGAACCCCTGACGCGAACAATGGGTGATCTTCAATAATCAGTGCTGATAGGTTTGTCATCTCCGTCTCCATACTTGTATAGATATTTAGCGTTGTTTTAATTTTTTTATATGAGCATTCGCTGTTGTTTTAATTATTAACTATTTTTCACCTTTGGTGCGAAAAAGATGGGTGCCCCCCAAAAGGTGGGATAAAGCCCCGCCCTATCCTTACAAATTGCTTAAGCAAAGTCGCACTTGCTCTTTAATTCATAAATGTTTACATTTGTCATAGACATTAATTATATTTAACCCATTGATGCGATGAACGGGCCTTGTGAGCCCGAAACGTCTTGCCTTGGACATTGGCCATGCTTTTTATACGGTTTAAAAGAATTTCCCTTCTACGCAGCGGGGAAATGATGGCTTTTGTCAGTTTGTTAATTGCATTTTTTATCTATTTAACACTTCAGGCATGCTTTAAAAATGAGTTGTTGATCAATAACAACTACAACAAAGCCCATGCTGATTCAAACATCAGCACCCTGACTTATGATCGACCACTTGTTCACCACCTGCGCCTATCCGGGCAACAACAACCCGACGGGATTAGCAGCGAAGCGACCTTTACGCTGAATAACGATACAAAAAGGACCCCACCCATTTTTATTGTTGTAGAAAAGCTGACGGGCAGCTACGAACTGAAGGCCAAACGCTACCGAGGCAATCAGGAACAGCCCATTGAACCAGGCGTTTTGTCATACTCCATCACCAAGCTTCTCACCTCCGATAGCTACGTGCTGTACCCTCAACCCAACGAGCGCACGGTCATTTCGATCAAAAGCACCGGGACCACACCCTTCAAAGCACAGTTAATCATCATGGAGCGGGATCGCTTTAACGAAGCCATTTACCTTCAGGGGGCCTTTTTTGGTGGGGTTGTGATCATGATTATCGTGACGTCGTTTGTCAGTTTGACCACCTGGCGAATATCAAGGGAGATCCGGCCCACCGCGTATCTGATCATCTGTATTACCAACAGCCTGGCCCTGCTTCTGTTGATGGGCGCGACCGGCGTTAGCATTCAGGGAAACCAGCTCAATATCGAGGCTCTACCCGCGACCATCACTGCATTGGCCTTGGGTGAGGTCTATTACAGTGAATTGTTTGCGATTCGAGCGCAGTCTTATGCCACGCCTAGAGATTTGCGCTATGTGCTGAACACTTCGCGGCTCTGGTTTGTTGTGTTAATTGCCGCTTATCTGCTGGATTGGCCATTTGCCAATCAGTTGGGGGTTATAGGGATGATGGCTGGGGTGGTTGTGCGGTCGATCTGGATGGCCTATCAACGCAAAGTCAATGTGTGGGCTGCCCAGCTCCTTTTTGTGGAAGCGGCTACCTTTACCTGCATTATTTTCTTGATGTTGACAATTGAAAGCACCGTATTTAAGCAGCTGTTGATGGCCTGTATATTCTCCAGCTTGCTGATACGCCTGTTGAACCTGCGCTATATGCATCTGAAATCTGCCCATCGGCATATCGTCAGTACGCGTGCCCGGATTGATTTTGATGCATTGTCCATGCGCAATTCAGCCAAAACCTGGGCTGCAGAGCTGGGAACCATGCTGCGGGGCATCGGTCACGATTTAAGCCAGCCGGCCAGTAGTTTCGGATTTATTGTGGGCGTCATGAAGCGCTTGACTCCCAAAGACGACCCAATGGCCATGAAAATTCAACAACTGGAACTGGCGCAACAATCCCAGGAAGAATTGATCAAACAACTCTCAACTCAGATCAACAGCTATATCCGTGACACCATTCAAACCACAGAGAACGACGTCAATATTTACGAAACCCTGTACCCGCTGATTTTTGAATACCGCGCCCGGGCCTTTAAAAAGGGCATCAGCATCCGGTTTGTTGAATCAAAGGTTCGTGCAAAAACCAATCCTGCGGCGCTGCGCCGTTTTGTTCGCAATGCATTGGATAACGCCTTTAAACACTGCGCCAACGGTAAAATTCTGGTGGGCGTGCGACGTGGGGCAGACGGGCTGAGGATACAAATTTGGGACACCGGCCCCGGACTGGAAAACTACTCCAAAGCAGCCGACACCAGCGGAACTCAAATCGGAAATACGATCATGCTTGACTTGATGAAGTCCCTGGATGCAGTGGGCACCATCCGGACCGTCAAGTATGCGCATGGCCCCTACCCCACCGGCGCTAAGTTCGAATTGAGCCTGCCCTATGAACGCAAGGTCGTTAAAGACAGTTCAAACGGCGCGCAGCCCCTGTTAAGCCTGGCAGCCACTCATCGTGGCTATATCCTCGATGTACGCAATTCATCGCTCAGCGTTGAGGTCTCCAAAGCCATGCAAAAGCACCTTTACACAGAAGTAACACAAAACGTCAAAAGCATAGTTCGCAAAATCGATGATCGTATATGCCCTTCGTTTGTGGTGGTGATGGTTCACGATACCGCAGTGACTCACCCGTTTATCAGCAATGTTCTGATCAACGAAACACGCACCAGGATTGCAGTCATCTATGTAGCATGTAGCGCCGGGCTGGACCTGACGTACTACTCGCGTAAGGGCCACACGGTGATTCCCTATGAATTTGCTTTCAAAGACAATATTGTTCGTACCATCGTAGCGGTTGCCGGCTTGTCCTCGGTCGATGAAATGACCGCTTGATCTTATGGGCAAGCGCTGATGTGGGGCATCGCATCAGCATCCGTAGGCGTCGGTGCGTCAAAAGTGGACATTAACCGGCGTGCACGGATTTCGCCCGGGTCAAAGGCCGGGTTAACGATCTCTTTTTTATCCGCCAAGGTATACAGATTTTCAACCGCCACTTGATGAAATATTGACAACGCAACTGTCGCCAACAATTGCTCAAGACGTCTCTGTTGATCATCACGCAGGCCCGCCGGACTCGCCTCATCCCCGTCGGGAGACCACACAAAGGGCATCCAGTCATCGCTTAACGGACGGTTGGAAAACCGCCCCAGGTATCGCAAAAAACTGCGCAACGAGTCAATGGACAAACACGCTGCACCGCCCGCCTCCAGCAAACAGCCCAGTTCACGCCATAACTTGCCTTGTTCGTTGTAAATGTACATAAGGCACCTCTTTGCCGGAGGATAAGTCGTTGTTCTTGAGGAAGAATACAAAATTACTACACCATCGATCCTAAATTTTGCCTCGGGTTAACCATATCCCCTCTACGGGTAACCCCCCTTTGAAAAGCCGCTCAGCACCTTCACACAATCGAACAAATGTTATAAACAAAATGACCTAACCAGAGTTACGGCACTTGGTTTCACTCACCAATCCAAGGGGAGGCACCTTGGTAACAGGTGATTAAAGTGGCTCCATATCCCTATGGATACGAGGAGCATCGCATGTTGGACAAAGCATTGAGTATCTTTTTGATTACCGTGTTGGCCGTCGGCACGGTGCAAGCCGTGTTACCAACGATCGGCCATGCCATGTCATCACTGACAGGCTCACTCAACACGCCAGCCAGTAAATCTTAGTAAGATCGCTGTTTTATGGCTTCGTGCACACGACGTGAACCCACTTTCAATCAACAACTTGGCTCAGGTGCTTACGGCCCAACGATTTGAACGCATCGTCTGCCTGACAGAAGAAACCACCGAAACCATTTATGCCTTGGGCGAACAGCACAGGATCGTCGGGATCTCCGGTTTTACCGTCCGCCCTGCGCAGGCCCGCCACGAAAAGCCGCGTGTCAGCGCTTACACCAGTGCAAATACCCAGAAAATTCTGGATCTGCAGCCCGACCTTATTTTTGCGTTTTCGGACATGCAGGCCGATATCTGCGCGACCTTGGTCAAGGCTGGCCTACAGGTTCATGTGTTTAACCACCGCAGTATCAGCGGTATCTTTGACATGATTCTGACAGTGGGCAGGCTGCTCGATACGGCGGGCAAAGCGTCGCAGTATGTGGGCGACTTGATCGAAAGCATGCGTAGTGTCGAGCAATCGGCCGCCACCCTCACCCGCCGACCCCGGGTTTATTTTGAAGAATGGGATGAGCCCAGGATATCTGCCATACGCTGGGTGTCAGAACTCATTGAGGTGGCGGGCGGCATCCCTTGTTTTCCGGACCTGGCCCTGCAATCTCTGGGAAAAGACCGGATTATCCCGGATGACCGCATGATTTGGGAACGCCAGCCGGACATCATCATCGGCTCATGGTGCGGAAAGAAGTTTCGACCGGAGCACGTCATGAATCGACCAGGATGGCAGGAGGTTCCAGCCGTCCAGAATCGGCAGTTGTTCGAAATAAAATCGCCCCTGATCTTGCAGCCTGGCCCTGCAGCCCTGACCGATGGGCTGGCTCAGCTTCACCACATAATCAAGACGTGGGCTCAAGCGCAGGAATAACCCCCCTTTTGGGTATGATTTCCTGCAATAAAAACTAACAATCGTCAGTTAATCTGGGACCTATTAAATATCCGTCTACTGAGGGAAATCCCTATGTCCGCAACAGATAAATCGACAGCACGCGGTCGAGCCGCCCGAATGGCACTTCCGACCAATCAGACTGAGCGTCTGCTCGATCCACGCCAGCCCATCGTCACCAAGACTGACTTGAAGGGCAAAATCACCTATGCAAACCCGGCGTTTATCGAGATCAGCGGTTTTACCAAAGACGAGCTGATGGGCCAGCCCCACAATATCGTGCGCCATCCGGACATGCCCAAAGAGGCCTTCGAAGACTTGTGGAACACAACCCGCGCCGATGTGCCTTGGCGTGGACGCGTCAAAAACCGTTGTAAAGATGGCGGATATTATTGGGTCGATGCATACGTCACCCCCTTGACGGAAAATGGTCAAAAAATTGGCTACATGTCCGTACGGACGGCCCCTACCCAACAACAAAAAGACGATGCACAGCAGTTATATCAACAGGTATCACAAGGTACCGTCAAATTTCCTTACACCAAACTCACACAGGGCCGATCGATTGGTGTGGATATTGCCCTGTCAATCGGCTTGATCATCACCTTGGCCGTGGCTCAGGCATTTGTCAGCGGTCCGTGGGTCTGGGTTGTTTTGGCCTGCGAGATCGCCGTTGCGGTGGCCAGCTGGTTCTGGCTTGGTTATCAGATCAGGACCCCGCTGGCGCAGATGAATGCATGCATGCAGGCTTTATCTGAAGGCAACTTCAAAACAGAGGTCAATACACAGGCCACCCGGGAGTTCTCGAATTCACTCATTTCTCTCAAGAGCATGCAAGTTAACTTACGTGCGATTGTCAGCGATGTCGTATCGGCCGCAGGGCATGTCAAAGAGGATGCAAACCAGCTCAATAGCCTGGCCACTGAACTGATGGAACGCTCACGCCAGCAATCAGACGGTATCAATGGTGTGGCAGCAGCGCTCGAGGAGCTGTCCGTGTCAGTGAGCGAGATTTCAGAAGCGACCGGCAACAGTTCACGACATGCTGAGCAGGCCTTGTCGGTTGTGGCTACGGGCACCGATCGCATGCAGCAATCGATGGAGGCCACCGAACAAGTGGTTGAAGTGGTCAATCATGCACAACAAAAGATTGACCAATTACACGGTGCGGTCGGAAAAATCAGCGTTGTGACACAAACCATCACCGAGATTGCAGAAAAAACCAACCTGTTGGCGCTCAATGCGGCCATTGAAGCGGCGCGAGCTGGCGAGTCAGGACGGGGCTTTGCTGTGGTTGCTGATGAAGTGCGCAAGCTGGCTGAACTGACCCGCCATTCCACAACGGAAATCGCCTCCACTGTCGCCGGGGTGCAGTCTGGCACACAAGAGGCGCTTGAAACCATGGGACGCGCCGTCAAGGAAGTGCGTCATGGCACGTCAATGATCCAAAGCGCCAACGAAAGTCTGGGCAATATTAGCACGGCCAGCCGCGGTGTCGCAGAGTCGGCCCATGACATTGCCAGCATGCTGGACCAGCAGTCTCAAGCATCCACTGAAGTGGCCAACAGCATGGAGCGTATGAGCGCACTGACCGAGAGCAATGTCTCAAGTATCTGTGAAGTAGAACGCGCGGCTCAAAAACTGAACGAAACATCCCGCGAGCTGCAGGCTCTGGTGGTCCATTTTGAAAAAAGCATGTAAGCACCTGACCATCAAGGCGCCGGGGTTTTATTGAACCGGTAGTATTTGTTCTTGAAGTCTCGGGCCGCAATCATGAGTTTGTGAGCCAAGTCTTTTTGGTTGGCTTTCATGGCATAACCTGCGGCGTTATAACCGGACTGGCTCACAATCGTAGGGTCAGCACCGAGCTCCAACAGCGTGTTTACCGCATTGGTTTGCCCGGATCGGGCCGCCATCATCAATGGGGTGGTCCCGTTAGGCGATTCAGCATCAATGTAGGCACTGTTATCCAAGAGCTTTTTAATAATCTCCAGATGCCCACCTACGGCGGCATAGTGCAGCGCTGTCCAGCCTTCTTTGTTCGGTTGCGCGCCTTTGGCCAATAAGTCGGACACTACATCCAGCCGTCCTTTCATGCTGGCATGCATCAAAGGGGTGTCTCCATGTTTGTCGGCCAGTTGTACATCGATGCCAGGCGCCTGTTCCAAGGCCTTCAGGGTCTTATTGGCAGAGGCAACAATCGCCAACGACAGCCCCGGCAGACCATCGGCGTTGACCGTATTGGGATCAAATCCTTTTTTGAGCAGTTGCATGACCTGCGCCTCATCGTCTTGCTCAATGGCCTTGAAGAAATCGTCATAAGCACCCGCATGCGCGACAGACACCCCCACAACAAAGACAAAAATAACTTTAATAAAATGCCTTAATGCTTTGTTTTTCATTCAATAAATGCCTTGTTAAAGCGTTACTTTAAATAAAGTTTTGAAGTTCTCTGAGGTGATCCGCCCCATCTCCTCGACGGAGATATCCCGTTGCTTGGCCAGGACAGCCGCCACGTGAGGTACGTAACTGGGATCATTGGTTTTGCCGCGGTGGGGAACCGGTGCCAGGTAGGGGGAGTCGGTCTCGATCAGCATGCGGTCGATTGGCATCTTCTGGGCGATATCACGCAAATCCTGTGCATTTTTGAAGGTTACGATCCCCGAAAACGAGATGTAAAACCCCATGTGCATGGCGGCTTGCGCCACCTCCCACGACTCCGTAAAACAATGCAGCACACCGCCAACGCGCTCGGCCCCCTCCTCTTTTAGTATGCGAATGGTGTCGGCTGACGCTTGACGGGTGTGCACAATCAAGGGCTTGCGACTGGCCACGGCCGCCCGGATATGCACCCGGAAGCGTTCACGCTGCCACTCCAGATCGCCTTGCAGGCGAAAATAATCCAGTCCGGTTTCACCAATCGCGATCACTTTGGGATGCAAGGCCTGTTCAACCAGGTCATCCACGGTGGGCTCTACCGTATCATCATAATCAGGATGCGTTCCAACCGATGCGAATAAGTGAGGTTGGGAACAAGCCAGCGCCAGCACCTTGGGGAAGTCGGGCATGGTGACGGAAATGCACAGGGCATGGGTCACCTGTGCGGACTTCATTCGGTTAAGAATATCCGGGAGGTTTTCTACCAGGCCGGGGAAATCAAGATGGCAATGTGAGTCTATAAACACTTAGAGGGTATGGGTCTTTTTCATTGAAGACTGAATGTTATCAATGATTTGTTCAATTGCCACTTTTACTGTTGCACCTTCATGATCCTGCGGGAACTGAATGCCAATACCTTGAGGGCGGCCGTGCTGCACATTGGCGGGGGTCATCCAGACCACCTGCCCGGTCAGTGGAAATTTTTGCTTGTCATCCATCAGCGTCAGAAGTACGAATACTGACTCACCCAGCTCATAGGTTTTGGTGGTGGGAATAAACAACCCACCCCCCCGGATAAATGGCATATACGCCGCGGCAAGGGTGGTTCTGTCCTTGAATGATAGCGACAACATCCATGGCCGCGCCTGGTCATCCCCAGCCTGAACCTCTGCGCCCTGTGTCATTGGTGTCTCTGACATGGTGTCATGTACCTTTTTCAAAAAAGACGTCGCAACACGCCATTAGAGGCCCAAGGCCATGTGCTGCCACTTGTTGAGCAGTGACTCTATCACCAGTTTTGCATTTAACGGGTGTTCTGCCGACCGTTGTACCCCAAGCAGGTAAGGTTGCATGCTGACCAATTCTTCCAGCGGCCGCTTCTGCGCCCATCCCAACTGGGGTTGTAACCAATCAAAATGGGAGGGTGGATGCTGTTGTGACAGGCATGTCAGATCAAACAACAGGCGCTGTGCTAGCTCGGCCAGCACAGAAATCCCCAAACTCTCGTAGTGGGCGGCACTTTTAAATACATCCAGCGATTTGGGCTGGGAGAGCAACTTGAGCCAATCCCGCCGTAATTGGGCATCGGGCCCGGCACTGAGCTGCTGTGCAAGTACGGGAGCCCCCCCTGCAATACTTAACATGATGCGCGCGGCCTCAGGATCCAGACCCGCCGCCTTCTCGAGCCATGCGCAAGCAACCTGGCGGTCAGCAGGCTCAACGGGCAGGAGCCTGCAACGAGAACGGATGGTTGGCAACACATGTGTCAGCGAACGCCCCACCAAAACAAAGCGCAGGCCCGCCGGTGGCTCCTCGAGGGTTTTGAGCAAAGCATTGGCGGCGTTGGTATTCAGGCTTTGCGCAGGCCATATCAGGATGACACGGGCTTGCCCACGGTGGCTGGCCGTGTAGGCGAAATCGCTCAGCTGGCGAATGTCCTCAATACGGATTTCTTTGCTGGGGTTTTTGCCGGTCGGCTCATCGCCTTCTGCACCACGGTCAATGGTTGAGACCTCGTTGTACATTGACTCGGGCACAATAATGCGTAAATCCGGGTGTTGTCCAGCGGACAGCAATTGACACCCCGCGCATACGCCACAGGCCAGCCGTTGACGGGGCCTGGCCTCGCATAAAAGCCATTGAGCGTACGTCAACGCCAATTGCCGTTTACCGTGCCCTGACGGGCCATACAGATAAACCGCCGAGGTCCCCATCTCAGGTAACTGTTGAAGGGTCGTTAACATCGGCTCGTGCCATGGCAAGAGGGTATGGCTGACGGGTGACTCGTTACTCATGATTACCCTGACCGGCAGCCCGTAAGACATGTTGGTTGACCAGCGCGATCACCTCCTGGCCGATCGCCTGAACTGAACCGGACGCATCGATCACCCGGCAACGGGCAGGATATTCACGGGCACGCCGTAAATAACCCTGGCGCACCTTGTCGAAAAACAGCGTGGGTTGAACTTCAAATTTGTCGCTGGTGCCAGCGCGTTGCTGCATGCGCTGGGCCGCAATGTCCGGGGACAGATCAAAAATGATCGTCAGGTCCGGTTGCAAATCGCCATGTACCCATTGCTCCAGTTGCTCAAGACGAGCCCACTCAATGCCCCTGCCCGCCCCTTGATAGGCAAACGTGGCATCGGTAAAACGATCACACACCACCACATGCCCGGCAGCCAACGCAGGTTTGATGACGGTGGCCAGATGTTCCTTGCGCGCGGCAAACATGATCAGTGCCTCGGTTTCCAGGTCCATCTCCTGGTTAAGCACAACGTGGCGCAATTGCTCGCCCAGCGGTGTACCACCGGGCTCACGGGTGGCAACAACCTGTCGCCCACTACCCCTCAGATGGGTCAAAACGGCTTGGATATGGGTCGATTTACCCGCCCCATCGATGCCCTCAAATGTGATAAACATGGGTGTTATTGTCCCCGCTGAAACTTATTCACTGCGCGGTTGTGGTCATTTAAGGTGGCCGAAAACTGGCTGCTGCCGTCGCCCCGCGCTACAAAATACAAAAAGGGTGTGGCCTCCGGATGCACGGCAGCCCACAATGCGGCCTTACCAGGCATCGCAATCGGGGTCGGTGGCAAACCCGTACGTGTGTAGGTGTTGTACGGGTTGTCCGTCTGCAGATGGAATTTGCGCAAATTGCCATCGAACTGATTGCCCAGTCCGTAAATGACAGTTGGATCGGTTTGCAGCATCATGCCAATCCGCAATCGGTTGACAAACACGCTGGCCACCTTGCCACGGTCTGCGGCCCGTCCGGTTTCTTTTTCCACGATCGACGCCAATATCAGCGCTTCATACGGCGACTTGAGTGGAACCTCCGGTTGCCGCTGTTGCCAAGCCAAATCCAACTCTTTTTTCTGACGCGTGTAGGCGCGGTTCAAAATCGCGAAGTCGCTGTTGTTCTTTGAAAACAGGTACGTATCAGGGTAGAACAGACCTTCCGCGTGACTCACGCTACCGGCACCGATCCGCTGCAGTATCTCCTGCTCGGTCAATTCGCTGGAGTCGTGCCTCAAATCCGGACTGGTGGCCAGATTACGCCGAAGCTGCTCAAAGGTTGAGCCCTCTGCGATGCGAAACTCCCGGTAACGAATATCGCCTCGTGACAGGATATCGATCAGACCCCATACCGTAACCTGCTGGGCTAATTCGTAGCTGCCAGCCTTGAGCCGGTTCGCTTTACCTCGCAAGCGGGCCAGTATGCCGAACCACTGCGGAGTCAGTTCAACCCCCTGCCGGACGACATCGCGTCCGATACCTGTCGCACTGAGGCCCTCGTTCACGATAATTTCGTTGACACCGCTTTTGATGGTCAGGGGAGCAAAGCTCATCCAGCTCAAGGCCATCACGGCGCCCAGCACGGCAAGCAAGGTCCCTGCCCACAGGACGGACCACACCCTCCGGCGCTTTTTCTCGGATTTTCTTTTTCTCACGTTATCGAGTGAATGGACGGTTTTTCGTCCACCCGGATTAGATTTGTTGTCAGGCATGTCGACTTGGTCTGTGTACCGGTTCGATGATAACCTCAGAAGTCACCAGAAACACCGGCAGTCGCGGAGAATTCATATGTCACACGTCAATCAATACGAGATTTTAAGCCAATGGGGCGTTATTCGCGCGACCGGCGAAGATGCGGCCACCTTTCTGCACAGTCAGTTGACCCAGGATGTGCTGAGCCTTCAAACCAGCCAAGCTCGTCTGGCCGCCTACTGCAATGCCAAGGGACGCATGCAGGCCAGCCTGATGATCACCCGCGCAGCCGACGGTGACATCTACCTGCTGGCCCGTACCGGGCTGGTCGCGTCCTTGGTCAAGCGCTTGTCGATGTTTGTGTTGCGCGCCAAATGCAAGCTGTCGGATGTCAGCACCTCGGTGCAAGCGATTGCCGTGCTGGGCAAACCGAACGATGCCGTTGGTGCTCAAGCCATGGTACTGGCCGACTGGCCAAGTGCCGGTTCTTCACCACGTTACTTGATGCTGGTCAATAGCGATGGGCAGTCTCACCTGGTTTCAGCGCTTCAATCCGCAGGTTTTGTCCATGCGGTTCATTCGGATCAAATGGACCTGGCCGCGGGTATTGCCCACATTGAGCCTGCCACCCATGAAGCGTTTATTCCGCAAATGATCAACTTTGATCTGGTCGGTGGTGTGAATTTTCAGAAAGGGTGCTACCCCGGCCAGGAAATCGTCGCCCGGGCCCATTACCTGGGCAAGCAAAAGCGCCGCATGCAGTTGGGCCGCGTGGACAGCCCAGACGTAAGCCCCGGGATGGACATCTATGCCAGCGATCAAACCAATGAGCCGGCTGGCCAAATCGTCAATTGCCTGCCCAATCCACAAGGGGGATCCGACGTGTTGTTCGAAATACCCCTCGATCGCTTGGCTAACGGAGTAAGCTTGCATACAGGGACTGTTGATGGACCCGCCATCACCTTGCAACCTCTGCCCTACGACATTCCAGTAAAAGCGGCCTGATGACATTGACCACACCATGAGCACCGATCGCAGCAAACCAGACCACACCGTCAACGGATGGATGTTTGTGTATTACAAGCAGCCCGATACCTTGAGCGAGAAGGTGCTAAAGGCTTCAGGCAGGCTGTGCCACCATGTTCGTACCCGCACCGGTGTCAACGCGCAGGTGATGCGCAGACCGGAGGAAACAGAAGGACTGGTGACATGGATGGAAATGTTTGGCCCGGTCCGCTTGGGCGAGCAGCACGCCTCCCCTGCTGGCTTTATGGATACCCTGCGGCAGGCCCGGGACAGCTTTGACAAAAGCGAAGGGGCGCTCTGGAGCAGCGTCACTTTGCATACGGAATGGTTTATCGAACCGTTAAACCATTAGTCAACCCGCCCCAGAGCCCTGTATGTGTTTGATTGCACTTGCCTTGAATGCCCACGCGCAGTATCCGCTGGTGCTGATCGGTAACCGGGATGAATTTCATCACCGCCCCACCCTACGCTCCCATTGGTGGGCCGAAGGCTTGTACGCGGGCAAGGACCTGCAGGCCGGAGGCACCTGGATGGGCGTGCATCCAGAGGGTCGCATCGCAGCCCTGACCAATATCCGCAACCTGAACTACCGTAAAAGTCCTGATCAGAATGCGCCCTCCCGAGGCCAACTGGTCACTGCCGCACTACAAACCGGTCAGCTACCAATCCATCCGATGGCCTATGAGGGTTTTAACCTGCTGCTGGCACAGCGCGAGCCCGCGGATCACTCACCCCGCTGGACAGTTCATTACGCCCACAATCATCGTGCCGAGTCTTCTCTGATGCCTGTTCAGAGCCATCAACCATTGGAAGCCGGCATCCATGTGGTATCCAATGGCCACTTGAATGAACCATGGCCCAAATCGAAACAATTGGGTACCGGCTTAAAAGAGCTGTTAAGCGGCCACCACGACAACCTTCTATATGACAGCGGGCTGCTTCCGGCGGCACTGGCGATGTTGTCGGATACACGTACTTATCCGGACTACGATTTACCGGCCACCGGAGTGCCGCTGGACTGGGAACGGATGCTGTCTGCAACCAAAATTATTTCCGAGGGGTACGGCACACGATCGTCAACGGTGCTGGCGGTTGATACGAATGGGCAAGTGATGTGGACAGAAGTCCAATATGATGCGGGCGGCTCAGAAACCTCGCGGGCCTCTGAGCGCTTTATGCTGCTTATGCCTCGTAATCCATCACCACGCGGCCTTCAACCACGCTTTTGATGAACTGTTTGACCACCTCATGATCGGGGTGAACCGCATAGGCATCCAAGGCTCCCTTGGACTCAAACGCTGAATACAACGCCACGTCGTGAGAGGCCTCCAGACCCGGCTGCGCCACACCCACCTCGAACGCCGTAATTCCCGGCACGACGTTGGAAATGGCCATCAGCCTATCTTTGATGCGTGCCACATTGGTTGCGCGATCAACGCCGTCTGCAGACTCTTTGACTTTCCAAAAAACAATATGCTTGATCATTCACAACTCGCATTTCAAGTGGGTAATTTGTAATCTTTAAACTGTTCACGCAACTTCAGTTTCTGGATTTTACCGGTGGCGGTGTGCGGAATTTCATCCACAAAGACCACATCGTCCGGTGTCCACCATTTGGCAATCTTGCCATCATAGAACTCAAGCATCTGTTCGCGGGTCAATTCGGCACCCGGCTTTTTGATGACAACCAGCAAGGGACGTTCGTCCCACTTGGGATGAAATGCTGCGATCACTGCCGCTTCGTGCACCGATGGATGAGCCATCGCCAGATTTTCCAGATCAATCGAGCTGATCCACTCCCCACCCGACTTGATCACATCCTTGCTGCGGTCGGTGATCTGCATAAAGCCTTGTTCGTCGATCGTGGCCACGTCACCCGTTGCAAACCAGGTCAAGCCGTCTGCATCCTTGGCAAACGAACTGCTTTTCTCGGCCGCCCTGAAGTAATCGCTGACAACCCACGGACCACGGACCATCAGATCACCAAACGCTTTTCCATCCCAAGGCAACTCCTTGCCTTGATCATCGACAATTTTCATATCGATACCAAACACTGCATGGCCCTGCTTTTGCATCAGTTTGAGTTTGTCATCCGCAGACAAGCCCAGATGCCGCGACTGCAACTTGCACAAGGTGCCCAAGGGTGACAACTCGGTCATACCCCATGCATGAATGACTTCAACGCCGTAAGACTCCAGCTGCTTGATCATCGCCGGCGGGCAGGCAGAGCCGCCAATCACTGTCCGGGCAAATGTGCTGAATTTGAGGTTGTTTTGCGCCACGTACTGCAGCAGCCCCAGCCACACGGTTGGTACACCTGCCGAGAAAGTGACCTTCTCCTTTTCAAACAACTCATACAGGGATGCGCCGTCGAGCCCTGCCCCCGGGAAGACCAACTTGGCTCCGACCAAGGCCCCAATAAAGGGTGTGCCCCACGCATTGACGTGGAACATGGGGACTACAGGTAAAATCACGTCGCGGCTGCTGGCACCCATGGCATCGGGCAAGGAGGCCGCATAGGTGTGCAAAATAGTGGATCGGTGGCTGTACAACGCACCTTTGGGGTTGCCTGTAGTGCCGCTGGTGTAACACAGTGCACACGCGGTATTTTCTTCAAGCTCAGGCCAGACAAACGTGGTTGAACCGGTTGCCAGCAAATCCTCGTAATTGCGCAGGTTCGGAATGCTGCTCTGAGCGGGCATCCGATCCTTGTCACACATCAGCACCCAGGACTGAACCGTTGGGCACAGTGCCGCAATCTTTTCGATCAAAGGCAAAAAGGTGGTGTCAAACATCACCACTTTGTCTTCAGCGTGGTTGATGATGTAGACAATCTGCTCTGGGTACAGGCGCGGATTGATGGTGTGCACAATCGACCCCATGCCACCCACCGCGTAGTAAATCTCCATATGGCGGTAGCCATTCCAGGCCAGCGTACCCACCCGGTCGCCATGAGCAAGCCCTGTTTGAGTCAGTGCATTGGCGAGCTGCTTGGCCCTCCCGCTTAGTGCTTGGTAGGTGGTGCGGTGAATGTCGCCCTCGGTCCTGCGGGACACGATTTCGATATCACCGAAATGACGCTCCGCATACGTGAGCAGGGATGAAGTGAGCAGTGGCATCTGCATCATCAGTCCTTGCATAGTCTCCTCCGATATTATTGTTGAACTACAAGTACAATGGATCTTAAGCTAAAAGTGAAATATCTGCCGTGAACCCCTTCCAAAAAGAGCTCAACCGACTCAACCCATTCGCCCAGGCGACCCTGCAACCCCTGTCATACGCCAGTTTGGGAAAAGGCTTTTTTGTTCCGGTCTCTCCGACACCGTTTAAGGCCACTCCGTACCTGATTCATTACAACGAGCCGCTGGCCGCTCAATTGTCACTTTCAGTAACAGACGAGAAGGCGTTGGCGGATATTACCCAAATTTTGTCGGGGCAAGCGGCTTTAGGCGAGATTGAATCGCTTGCAACCGTGTATTGCGGACATCAATTCGGAAGCTTCGTGCCGCAACTGGGCGACGGGCGCGCCTTGTTGATTGGTCAAGTGCAAGCACAGACCACCCACGACAACCCGACCGGACAGTATGAATTGCAACTCAAAGGCGCCGGCCCAACACCGTTTTCACGTCGAGCCGATGGCCGGGCTGTTCTGCGCTCGTCCATTCGTGAATACCTGTGCGCCGAGGCCATGCATGGCTTGGGCATCCCCACAACGCGCTCACTGTGCCTTACCGGCGCCATGGACCCGGTGTTTCGCGAAACCAAAGAAACAGCCTCGGTCGTCACCCGGGTGGCCCCTTCATTTGTACGCTTCGGACACTTCGAATACTTTGCCTCAACCAAACAGTACGAGCACCTGCAGCAGCTGGCCGACTATGTGATTGATCGCTATTACCCAAAGGCCCGCGAACAAACAAGGCCGGTCTGGGCCCTGCTTGAGGCGGTGGTGCAGCGCACCGCTCAGATGATTGCGGCCTGGCAGGCGGTGGGGTTTTGCCACGGGGTGATGAACACGGATAACATGTCGATCCTTGGACTGACCATCGACTATGGCCCCTTCGGTTTTCTGGACAGCTTTAAGGCCGATCACATTTGCAATCACTCCGACCACAGCGGCCGCTACGCTTACAACCAACAGCCGGGCATTGGCCACTGGAATTTATATGCACTCGCACAGGGTTTGCAGCCGTTATTGGGCGATGATGTGGCAGCGATTCGCCAGGTGCTGGACCAATACACCCCCCAGTTTGAAGCCGAGTACAGCCGCCGAATGGGTGCCAAACTGGGGTTCGCGCATGCCACGCCTGATGACCTGAACTTTATCGCCGATACATTGCAACTGCTTGATAAGCATCATATTGATTTCACGCGCTTTTTCAGAGGATTATCAACGCTGGGGGACACACTGACCCTCAGCCTTGGCCATCACCACCCCGATGCCCCGGTCCGCGACCTGTTCATCGATCGACCGGCGTTTGATGCCTGGGCTGTCGCCTGGCGTGAGCGTTTGGGTCAGCAGGGGCTTGATCCATCCACCCGATCCCAACTTCAAAACCAGCACAACCCCAATATCGTGTTGCGCAATCATATGGCCCAACAGGCCATCGACCAAGCCAACCATGGCGACTTCTCCGAGGTTGAGCGGCTGTTCAAGGCTCTGGCCCACCCCTATGAGGACCGCCCGGAGCATGCCCTGTACCTTGGGTTACCGCCTGACTGGGCAGGCTCGCTGGAAGTCAGTTGCTCATCCTGAATGCGGTATGATGTGTTTATTAATGAACCGACATATTGATGTTTGCCCAACATGAAGTTTTTACTCGATTTATTTCCCATCCTCATGTTTTTTGCAGCCTATAAATGGGGCGGTGCTCACCCCGACGAGGCGGCAGCGTTGTTGTCCCAGTACGTCGGTGCAGTGGTCCAAGGTGGTGTGATACATGCCAAGGAAGCACCCGTTCTAGCCGCCACAGTGGTCACGATTGCAGCGACTCTATTGCTGGTTGTGATCGAAAAAATCCGCGGCAAAAGCATCGACACCATGCAGTGGGTATCCCTGGGCATCGTCACCGTGTTTGGCGGGGCCACCTTGTTTTTTCACGACGAAACCTTCATCAAATTCAAACCCACGGCCCTGTATTGGTTGATGGGTTCAGCCTTGATGATTGGCCAGGTCTTTTTGAACAAAAATGCGCTCAAAGGCATGATGGGCGCACAGATTAAAATGAGCGAAGCCATCTGGGCCAAACTACTGTGGGCCTGGGTCGTATTTTTTGCGGTCATGGGCGCGTTAAATGTCTACGTTGCCTCGCACTACAGTACCGATGTCTGGGTCAATTTCAAGCTGTTTGGCACGCTGGGTGCAACAATTGCATTTATTGTGGGACAAAGCCTGTTGATCTCCAGACACATTGAACACGACGAAAAGAGCCCGCAATGAAGCCCACCGCCGATCAACTCAAAGAGCGGCTAGTCGCCCACTTTGGAGATTCGGTCCAGGTAACGGACGATTCCCATTTACACGTAGGCCATGCAGGTGCCCAAGGCGGCGGGCATTACAGTGTCAAAATTTGCTCGCAAAGATTTACAGGTTTGAACACGCTGGCACGTCACCGACTGGTGTATGATTCCGTCGCTGATTGGATGCCACACGCAATACACGCTTTGTCGATTACTGCGCTCATTCCGGCACAGTAAGTTTTTGTTTTTAAAGATACTCAGAATTCAAAGGAAACATCCTATGTCTAAGCTGACTGCTCAACTCGTAGCGGCCGCCATTGGTTTGTGCATCGGAGGTAGTGCACTGGCCCAGAATATCGCTGTGGTTAATGGCCGCCCTGTGCCAAAATCCCGCGCAGACTTTTTTATCAAAGAGCAGACCAAGCAAGGTCAACCTGACTCCCCAGAACTGCAAAAGCTGGTGCGTGACGAGTTGATCAACCGCGAAGTGTTGCAGCAAGAAGCCGAGAAAAAGGGTCTGGGCTCAAGCGATACAGTCAAGCAGCAACTGGAACTGATGAAACAGGCGGTCTTGTTGAACGCATTACGTGATGACTACTTTGCCAAAAACAAACCCACGGACGAAGAAATCAAGGGCGAGTACAACAAGCTCAAAGGTCAGTTTGGTGATCGCGAATACCGCGCACGCCACATCCTGGTCGATAGCGAAGACAAAGCCAAAGGTTTAATTGAGCAGTTGAAAAAAGGCGCCAAATTTGAAGATCTGGCGAAAGCCAACTCCAAAGACACGGGCAGCGCACAAAATGGCGGCGACCTGGACTGGGCAGCACCCGGTAACTATGTACCCGAGTTCTCTGCTGCAATGACCAAGCTGGAAAAAGGTAAATTTACTGAAGTACCAGTGCAGTCACAATTTGGCTTTCACATCATCAAGCTTGACGATGTGCGCGACGCTAAAATCCCAAGTATTGATGAAGTCAAACCACAGATTTCCCAGAGCCTGATGACACAAAAATGGCGCAAGTATCAAGCCGATTTGCGAGCCAAAGCCTCTGTCAAGTAATTCAAAGCATATGTGGGCGCTCTGGGCCCGCTGCGCATAAAAAACCCGGCGCCAAGCCGGGTTTTTTGTTGCCACTTGTTATGTGGCCATGACAGGCCAGTGCGACCTTATTCCGCGCTAAGCCCCTTAATTTTTTCAACCGCCCCCAAATACTCGACATCAGCCTGCAATGCCCGCCAATCCGGTGCAATAGCCTTGGGTAACAGATGCTCCATGCGCTGGGCGGACGCCTGACGGACAGACACCAGATCCGCCGCCAGCAGCGCCTCAATGTCATCAAAGTCGTTGCATGCCAGCAGTGCATCACAACCGGCGCTCAGAGCCGCCTTGGCCCTTGCAACAATATCGCCTGCCACATAGGCACCCGCCATACCCAGGTCATCACTGATCACCGCACCGTTATACGCCAACCGACCCCTGAGAATCTCCTGAATCCACCGGGGGGAGAACCCGGCGGGCAAGCTGTCAACCTGGGTGTAGATCACATGGGCAGGCATCACACTGGCCAGAGTCAGTGACCCCAAAAAGGCGTAAGGCTCCACATCGTTGGCCAATATCTCATCCAGTGAACGCTCATCAACAGGCACCGCATGATGGCTGTCTGCCTCCGCCCAGCCATGACCCGGAAAATGTTTTCCACAGCCTCTCATGCCAGTCAGAGACATCCCGTGTAACAGCGATTTGGCCAGCAAGCCAACTGACTGCGGGTCCCGGCCCAACGAACGATCACCAATTACACCGCTGCGTTCATAGTGTAAATCCAGCACCGGTGTAAAACTCATGTCCACGCCACAAGCGCGCAATTCAGCAGCCAGTACATAACCAACCGCGCTGGCCAAGCTCAAGGCCTTGGCGGCATTGTTCGCGTAGGCCTGCTCCAGGGCGGCCATCGGAGGAATACTGGTAAAACCATCACGGAAACGCTGTACGCGCCCGCCTTCATGATCCACAAAAATCACCAACGGGGTGCTGCGCAGACCATGAATGTGATCGGTCAGAGCGATAAGTTGGTCTTTAGACTCAAAATTCCGGTTGAATAAAATGACCCCGCCCACCTGCGGATGGGACAGTCGGCGTAGATCGTCCTGCGACAAGGTCAAGCCGGTAATACCAATAATCAAGGGACCCAAAGGTTGATGGTTCATGTTCAAAGACTCAATGTTGTTATTGTTCAATAATTACAAAAGCAACTGCGTGCTCAGACTCATCACTGATCGACACATGCACCCGCCAGCCATGCTCACACGCATAACGCTCCAGCGCATCTCGTAAGCCAATCACCGGTTTACCTTGTTCATCATTCAAAACCTGCATGTTCTGCCAGACTACGATGTCGCGAATGCCCGTCCCACAGGCCTTTGCAAATGCTTCCTTGGCTGCAAAACGATTGGCCAAAAACTGTACGCCGCGGGCAGCACTTTTACCCAAACGGTCGTTAAAAACGTCCATCTCGGCGTCGGTCAGGATACGCCGCGCAAATGGCTCGCCTAACCTGCTAAAACTCTCTTGAATCCGCTCGATGCACACAATATCAGTTCCGATACCTACAATCATGCGTCCCCTCTTGCAGTCACTTAACGAGGACGCAACGCCGCGAGCCGCGCCTTGATCATTTTGGCTTTCATCTCGCGAATCGCTGGCTGCCAGCCGGCAAAAATAGCATGCGCCACAATTGCGTGACCAATATTCAGTTCGCTGATGCCCGGGATGGCGGCAATGGGTTCGACGTTATCGTAATGCAAACCGTGTCCTGCGTTAACTTTCAGTCCAAGCCTGATGCCCATGTCCACTCCGTCACAGATACGCTTTAACTCATGCGCAATGTCTTTTGGGGCGGTAGATTCGGCGTATTTGCCTGTATGCAACTCAATCACAGGAGCGCCCGCATCAGCCGCCGCCTGAATTTGCGCTGCCTCAGGATCAATAAACAGCGACACCCGAATACCCTTGCTCGCCAGTCGGCCGACTGCTGACTTGACACGTTCAAACTCTGCTACAACATCCAAACCGCCTTCCGTGGTGACCTCCTCACGGCGCTCAGGTACCAGACACACATCACTTGGAAGGATACTTAATGCCAGTTGCAGCATATCCTCCGCCAGCGCGCATTCGAAGTTCATGCGGGTTTTTAAAAGCGGAGCAATCGCAATGGCGTCTGCATCCTGCATATGGCGACGGTCTTCCCTCACGTGCAAGGTTATGGCATCAGCCCCCGCTTCTTCGGCCAACAGGGCCGCTTTAATAGGGTCTGGGTACACACTGCGGCGTGCCTGCCGTACGGTGGCCACGTGGTCGATATTTACGCCAAGCTCAATCATGATTTTTTCAATTGCTCCATCCAGGTGCGGGACATCAGGGGGTAAGGTCCGCTGTAGTCGCTCAACAGTTGACGGGTCAGTGGTCGAATGGCAAGCGCCATGTCGTCACTGCAGACGCCCTGCTCCCGCAAGGTTATCAGTAAGTCGCCCATAAAACCCGAGGCTCGGGAGGCGGCAGGTTGGGTCTGTTTCAAAAACCCCTGCCCATCACTCCATTGATAGAACGCTTGTGGATCAAATTCGGTCCCTTGCCAATCGCCAGATAGATCCAGACCAAAACCCATGGATTCCAAAGCTGACAGCTCAAAGGTGCGGACCGCCTGCGCGACCGAGTACCCAGAAGCAAGTTGTGCCAAGGTACGCATATAAACGTCAAATAGCTCGGGGTGAGGATCTTCTCGCTGAAAAAACCGCATCATCAGCTCGTTCAGATAATAGCCGGCCAACAGGCCCTGCCCCTCTGGCGGCAAATGCCCGCCTGCCCATTCGGCATGGGTGAGGTTTTTAACCTCCCCTTTGCCCGTGTACTTGACCAGTAGCGGCTGCAGACTGAGCAATATGCTTCGCAAAGCCGAATGCGGCCGTTTGGCACCTTTGGCGACGACAGGCAGCCGTCCCTGATGGCGGGTAAAGATTTCTACAACAAGGCTGGTCTCTTTATAAGGCAGCGCGTGCAGAACATAGGCTGGATACGTATCACTCATATCCCAAGGTGCGTAGCAAACCTGCGTCATCTGCCCAACCACTCCGCACCTTGACCCAGGTTTCCAGGTAAACCGGGCCACCGAGAAGACGCTCCAGATCCTGACGGGCCTCTGACGAAATCCGTTTGAGCTTTTCGCCGCCCTTGCCAATGACCATCGCCTTGTGGGTGTCACGATCGACCAGAATGGATGCAAAAATCCGGCGCAGTTGCCCCTCAGTTTCGAACTTGTCGATCACAACCGTGCAGGTGTAAGGTAATTCGTCGCCCACCAGTCGAAAGAGCTTTTCCCGGATGCGTTCAGCCGCTAAAAAGCGCTCGGGGCGATCGGTTAAAGTGTCTTCGTCAAACAAAAACTCTTGCTCAGGTAAATTCTGCGCAATCAGCTCAAGCAAACGGTCCAGGTTGTCGTGCGACTGCGCACTGACCGGAATAATTTCTTTGAACTCACGAAGCTCAGACACCTTTTGCAAAAAAGGCAGGCTCTGGGCCTTGTTCTCCAGCGTATCGAGTTTGTTCACCACTGCGATCACGGGGACGTCTTTAGGCAAAATGGTCAACACCTGTTTGTCAGCCTGAGACAATTTTCCGCATTCAACCACCCATACCACCACATCGACATCCACCATGGTGGTTGTGACGGATTTATTCATGGTTTTATTCAACGCATTGGAAAACTTGGTCTGAAACCCCGGGGTGTCCACAAATACAAACTGGGTTGGCGGTGTTTTATCAAGTTGGGTCAACACCCCCATCACGCGATGACGGGTAGTCTGTGGCTTGGCCGAGGTAATGGACAAATGCTCGCCGATCAAGGCATTCATCAAGGTCGACTTTCCAACATTGGGTCGCCCTACCACGGCAATCAAGCCACAACGGCCCATCGGTTGTGTACTCATGAGGTGTGCTTTTTCAGTAAATGCGGTGGAATATGTTCAAACAGATGTTCAGCCGCGGCTTGCTCGGCCATACGACGTGAGGTCCCAGTGCCAATAGCGGACAGCTGTAAGGGTGCCACATCACAACGTACCTCAAAATGAGTCGATTGTGCAGTCCCCCCTTCTACAACGACCTGATAGGCGGGTAAGGGAAGACGAGCTGCCTGTAGGAATTCCTGCAAACGGGTTTTGGCATCTTTACCCAGAGCCTGGACAGGCATGTCGTCGAGCAATGGCTCAATCAGCGAGCGGATCACACGGTCAGCGGCATCAAAACCACCATCCATCAGGATGGCACCGATAATGGCCTCTACCGCGTCGGCTAAAATACTGGGACGTGATGCCCCGCCGCTTTTGATTTCACCCTCACCCAACCGCAGCAGGGGAGACAGCTCAAGCTTTTCGCCCAAGCGTGCGAGGCAGTCTTGCCGCACCAGATGCGAGCGCATTCGTGACAGGCGCCCTTCATCCTCTTGCGGATGCCGGTTATACAAGATAACCGAGACCACACAATTGAGCACGCTATCGCCCAAAAACTCCAGCCGTTCATTGTGACCTGCCGAATGACTGCGGTGCGTCAACGCCTGAACCAAACCATCCAGACGGGTAAACTGATAACCCAATTGCTCTTGCAATGGTTGGTAGCGAGGCGGCTGGACGCTCACGACCTTACTCAAACCGGCCGATCCGGCTAAGTTGGCTAAAGTTCATCCAGATAAAAAACGCCTTGCCCACGATATTTTTGTCTGGCACAAACCCCCAGTAACGGCTGTCGCTGGAGTTATCACGGTTATCACCCATCGCAAAATAGTGCCCTGAGGGTACTTTGCAGATAAACCCTGTGGTGTTGTACTGGCAATTGTCGCGAAACGGAAATTGATCCGCGCCCATCACATAAGAGGGTTTGTCCTCGTCATTTAAGACGCGATGGGTCACCCCTCCCAGTTTTTCTTCGAACTGCTTGGAGTACAACACTTTGTCAGCGTCGAAAAAATCCGGCAGGGGTTTGCTTGGTTGAGGCACCTGGTTGATATACAGCCGCTTGTTGCGATACTCCACCGTGTCACCCGGCAGGCCCACAATACGCTTGATGTAATCCAGTGAAGGGTCCTTGGGGTATCGAAATACCATCACGTCCCCGCGCTTGGGCTGCGATACGTCGATGATTTTTTTATCAATCACCGGCAAACGAATGCCGTAGATAAACTTGTTGACCAAGATCAGATCTCCAACCACCAAGGTTGGAATCATCGAGCCCGATGGAATCTTAAAAGGCTCAACCACAAAAGAACGCAGTCCAAACACAAACAAAATGACCGGAAAAAAGCTCGCGGTGTACTCCAGCCACAAGGGCTGGCGAAGGTGCTGCTCTTTAAGGGTCATTTTGGCGCGATGAACCGCCTGTTCTCCAGAGGACGTCAACAGGGCACTGGCGCGGCTGTCGAACTCGGCAATTGCTTTTTGTGCAGCTTCAAAGCGACGTGGCTTAAAGATGAGTAGATCGAGCACATAAAAAAAGCCTGTAAACAGCACCAGCAAAAACAGGATGAGAGAAAAATTCATGCTTATTTGTCTTCCACTTGCAAAATGGCCAAAAACGCTTCCTGAGGTATCTCGACGCTACCAACCTGTTTCATGCGCTTTTTACCAGCCTTTTGCTTTTCAAGGAGCTTTTTCTTACGTGAAATATCACCACCGTAACACTTGGCCAGCACGTTTTTACGCAACGCCTTGACGTTTTCACGGGCGATAATGTTGGCACCGATGGCCGCCTGAATGGCCACATCGAACATCTGCCGGGGAATCAGCTCACGCATTTTGGCTGCCACTTCGCGCCCCCGGTATTGGGAGTTCGACCGGTGAACAATGATCGACAACGCGTCCACCTTCTCGCTGTTGATCAACATGTCCACCTTAACCACTTCCGCAGCCCGGTACTCTTTGAACTCATAGTCCATCGACGCATAGCCGCGTGAGGTTGATTTAAGCTTGTCAAAGAAATCAAGCACAATCTCGCCCATCGGCATTTCGTACGTGAGCATCACCTGCCGGCCGTGATACGTCATGTTGATCTGCACACCGCGTTTTTGGGTACACAATGTCATGACCGAACCCACATACTCTTGCGGCATAAACAGGTTGACCGTCACAATCGGCTCGCGAATTTCTTCGATTTTGCTGGGATCTGGCATCTTGGACGGGTTATCGACCATGATCAGGGTCCCGTCACGCTGAATCACCTCATACACCACCGTGGGCGCAGTGGTGATCAAATCCATGTCAAATTCACGCTCAAGACGCTCTTGCACAATCTCCATGTGCAGCAAACCCAAAAAGCCGCAGCGAAAGCCAAATCCCAAGGCCTGAGACACTTCGGGCTCGTACTGCAAGGCGGCGTCGTTCAAGCGCAGTTTTTCGAGGGCATCACGCAAAGCTTCATACTGATTGGCCTCTACCGGGAACAAACCGGCAAAAACCTGTGGCTGCACTTCCTTAAAGCCTGGCAATGGTTTGTCCGCAGGCTTGGCAGCCAAGGTGACAGTATCACCTACCTTGGCATTGGCGAGCTCTTTGATGCCAGCGATGATAAACCCCACCTGGCCCGCTGACAGTGAATCTTTATTCAACGACTTGGGTGTGAATACGCCCACGTGCTCGACGCCATGCAACGCTCCAGTCGCCATCAACAGGATTTTGTCTTTTGGCTTGACGGTACCGTTGATGACTCGCACCAACATCACCACACCCACGTAGTTGTCAAACCAGGAGTCGATAATCAGCGCTTGCAGGGGTTGTGACGGATCACCCTTGGGAGCGGGGATTTTTTTGATGATGGTCTCGAGAATTTCATCAATCCCCATGCCGGTTTTAGCAGACGCTGCAACCGCTTCAGAGGCATCAATGCCGATGACATCCTCAATTTCCTGTTTGGCCGACTCCGGGTCGGCCTGTGGCAGGTCCATTTTGTTCAGCACGGGTACCACTTCAACGCCCAAATCCAGCGCCGTATAGCAGTTGGCCACCGTTTGCGCCTCAACACCTTGCGAGGCGTCAACCACCAGCAGTGCTCCCTCGCAGGCTGACAACGAGCGGCTTACTTCATAGGAAAAGTCGACGTGCCCTGGCGTGTCAATCAGGTTCAAGTTGTAGATCTGACCGTCCTGGGCCTTGTACTGCAGGGCTGCGGTTTGGGCCTTGATGGTGATTCCACGTTCTTTTTCAAGATCCATCGAATCAAGCACCTGGGCTTCCATTTCCCTATCAGACAGGCCACCACAGCGCTGAATCAAACGATCCGCGAGGGTAGATTTACCGTGGTCAATGTGCGCAATGATCGAAAAATTGCGGATATTCTGCATCATAAAAAAAGGCGCACTGAGAGCGCCCTGTAGTCCGCTAAAGCTAATGTCTTATTTTACCCCAAACCCAGCTATCACGGCTGGTTTGGGGGCCATTTGCAACGAATGAGATCCCGCGAGGCTTATTTACCTGCAGGGCGCAGGGTAATGTATCCCACATTGCCGTTGCGCATCACCAGCAACGCAACGGATTGACCGGTCTTTAATTTGCCGACCACCTCGTCAAACTGCTTGACTGAAAGAATGTCAGTATTGCCGATTCGCAAAATGACGTCGCCCTTTTTAAGCTCCGTATCAGCAGCCGGTCCTTCAGTGGCTTCAATTTGAACACCAGAGGTAATTTTCATGTCCCGTTTTTTAGCCTCCGGGACGTCTGAAACGATAATACCCAATGAGTTACTAGCCCGCCGAGGGTCCTTTTCGGCCTTGGCGACAGCCAGCTTTTCCGGCTCCATTTGGGCTACAACCACGGTCAGATCCCTGGCTGCCCCCTTATGCCATACCTGAACAGGAGCCTTGACCCCTGGCTTTGTATTGCCCACCAGGCGAGGTAAATCGCTTGATTTTTCAATGGCTTTGTTGTCGAACTTGAGTACGATGTCTCCCGCTTCAAGACCTGCTTTTTCCGCTGGGCTACCGGGCTCGACCAATCGAATCAGCGCTCCACGGGTTTTTTGCAATCCCAAGGCTTCAGCCACCTCTTTAGTGACATCGGAAATACTCACGCCGATACGTCCCCGGGTGACTTTACCCGAGGTGCGCAACTGGTCAGCGACCCGCATGACTTCATCGATCGGGATAGCAAACGAGATGCCCATAAACCCGCCGGTTCGGCTGTAGATCTGGGAGTTGATGCCGATCACCTCGCCCTTGAGATTTAGTAGCGGGCCTCCGGAGTTCCCCGGGTTAACAGCCACGTCAGTCTGGATAAATGGCAAATAATCACCCGTATCGCGGGCTTTGGCACTGATAATACCGGCGGTCACCGTGTTATCGAGCCCAAACGGTGAACCGATGGCCATCACCCATTCACCCACGCGAGCCTTGCTTGGATCACCAATCGGCAAGCTGGGAAGACCGATAGCGTCCACCTTGACCAACGCAACATCAGTACGTTTGTCCGATCCAATTACCCTGGCCTTGAACTCCCGCTTGTCTGTCAATGTAACAATGATTTCATCGGCACCGTCGACCACATGAAAGTTCGTCAAAATATAACCGGTCGGGTCGATGATAAAGCCCGAGCCCACTCCCCTAGGTACCTCTTCACTGTTGCCCCCCCCACGGCCTCCACGGGGTGCCTGCTGACCTTTGGGCGGCATGAATCGCTTGAAAAACTCAAAGAATGGATCGTTTTCGTCCATCCCCGGTGGCAACGCCTGTGCAGGCGAGACCACAACCTTTTCGGTGGTTCTGATATTGACAACGGCTGGACCGGCTTTTTCGACCAGATCCGCAAAATCGGGAAGTTCCTTGGCGGCTGCCTGCGCATGCGAATCCAAGACCGTTAATGACATCACACTGACCAACACGGCCATCCACAGCACATGCAAATGCTGACCCAACGCTCGTTTCATTGTGACTACCTCAATGCGTAAATTATTCTTGGTAAAGATATTAATTTTTGACGTCTATGGCGCTTATAAATTGCTTGATGGTCAAGGCGGGAACCTCACCCATGGCAATCAATGTCCAATCCCCAATTCGACGAGATTGGGATCTTACCGCGCCATGATTCATGATGGGACCAGGCATCACCCGATTGGGGTCATAAGGCTCTATAAATAATGAGACGGAGGCCAACCCATCGCTGTATATCAGTTGATTGACTTCCCGCCCTGAAGGCCGGATACGCTTGAGCTCAGTGATTTTTTTGAACCCAGGGGTTGTCGGTTTAATAATCCAGTTGGCGGGCGCCTGTACGCTAGGCTGTGAATGGCTGACCTCCAGTTTCCACCCGTCCCCGGCAACTTTAAGGCGGGGCTTTTGCTTATCGACCTGCGGCAGGATGCGGAAATCAGAAAAAGCCACTTGCTCGATCACCTCACGGGTTTCGCTAAGTGTTTGTGATCGCATAATCAGGCCATTGGAGCGGTCGACCCAAAAACGATACCCATAGCGAAGCGCGTCCTTGGGTTCGAGTTCAAGCACGCTGCAATCGACGCCAGCCACACGCTCTCCCCCTGATGGTTTAATCGAATAATATTGGGCAAGCTCGTCCACATTGGCGCTTAGCAAACTAGGAAATTTTTCAGGAAATCGACGTTTTTCCTGCCGAATGACTTTGGTTTCCGGGTTAATGCTTTGAACTTCGTCGTTAAAGCGAATCCATTCACGGGGCTTGCCATCGAGCAATTCGATACGCTCATATTCTCCGGTGGCATCAATAAAATGAGTGACCCTGGATGAGCTGACGTGCGAACCAGACTGAATGATCAAAGTGCCTTGATAATTCAGGCGCTGGGAGGCCTGCTGCACTTTTTGTAGGGTTATCCAGTCGCCGATATCTTCAATGGCATACACGGCCTGGCAAATACTCAACGCAGCGATCCCAACGACCGCCTGAACCAACCGCTTTACGTCGACAATGCTCACACTCATAAGACCTTTGGTGAAAAATTGCTGCTCAGTGCTGACGGTTTGACTGTCCGGCGGCCACTTCAGGTTGTTCCCACAGCCTGATCCATTCCATTGAATCGTCGTTGGCAGCTTGCGCGGCACGATCGGGTTCAACCACGACGTTCACCGAGTTCATATTGGCCCTGACGATAGGTGACATTTGCGATGACATGGCCGCCTGATGATACTGCAACAACTCCTGCCACTCTGCCGGCGCAGGAGCTGCTACCGTCTGTGCCTGAGCAACAGGGCGAACAAATGAAGAGGCTGCCAAATTAACACCCTCGTTCTGGTTGACCGTGCTGATTGTCCAGCTGACAAAACCGATCGCCGCTGCCGCAGACATCCAGTTTGCCGCTTGTCTGCGCCAGTTTTTTGCTTGGTAGGTCGGGAGGGATGAGAGGTAAACAGGTTCTGCTTTGAGGGGTTTTACTGCAATAGGTGTTGGTTCATTGGCTATTGCCGCAGACACTGCTGCTACGCAATTGACGTGAGCCACAGAGGCCATGTCAGAAGAACGCATCAGATCGCCGATTAGGTGAAACTCGTCCCAATGCGTCGTCATGGTTGCCTCATCCCAATCAGCTAGCATCGCCTCTAGTTCCTGATCTGAACATGACTCGTCTATGACCGAGGACAGCCGCTCAAGCCGGCTATTGTGTTCGCTGTTTACCATCGTTTGTCACCTGTTGAGCCCAGCAAAGGCTTTAATTTCACCGAAATTGCTTCACGAGCCCTAAAAATTCTGGAACGAACCGTACCAATGGGGCAGTTCATTGCCAATGCAATGTCTTCATAGCTCATACCGTCGATTTCACGCATTACAATCGCAGTTTTCAGCTCTTCAGGCAACTCTTCCATCGCCCTATTGACTGTCGCCGCGATTTGTCGGGACACCATCACCGACTCTGGCGTATCTATGTCACTCAGAGTGTCGGTTTCATCAAAAGTTTCAGAATCTTCATCAGAAACCTCGTGAGGCGTCGAAGGACGACGCCCTTGGGCGACTAAATGATTTTTGGCGGTGTTGATGGCAATGCGATAAATCCAAGTATAGAAGGCGCTTTCACCTCTAAAATTGGCCAGCGCTTTGTAGGCCTTGATAAAGGTGTCTTGCACCACATCCTCAATATCATCGGGATCGCGTACGAGACGGGATACAAGGCGGGCCACCTTGCGCTGGTATTTGGAAACAAGCAAATTAAACGCTTGTTTGTCGCCCTGTTGTACGCGTTCGATCAGCGCCTGGTCAATATCTTTCTCTGCGGCAGACATTTACGCCTCGACCAGTCTGGCGCTGGTCCACTGAGCCCAGCGACATACCGCGGTATAGGCGGGATCAGAGGCGCTGACCCAAAAGTAACGTCGAATAATATGATCAGACCACCGCTTGGGTCGCCCAACAGCGCATTCAAGCAGCAAGCCACGCGGTACTTTTGACAGAGCGCGAGCCTGCAAGCCCGACATCACGCCATCAATCATTATGTCGGATTGCCCCTGATCGTCGACTGTCCAGGTCACCGACCTGCGCGCTTGCCAAACATATGACAGGCCGATGGGAGTCAGTTTGACTTCAAAGGCCATCATCATTGAATCGCTGCCTGTCTTGTACCATCACACCCGCTTGATCGCGATAGTACCGTTGGTACCACCAAAGCCGAATGAGTTAGACAACGCCAGATCAATTTTCATTGGACGCGCTTCATTGGCCACATAATCCAGATCACAACCCTCATCAGGGTCGTTCAAATTGATGGTCGGAGGAGATACCTGGTGGTAGACCGCCAACGTTGTAAATAC
>DAITMV010000004.1:0-48263 GCA_036834985.1 Burkholderiaceae bacterium
GTATTACGCCCATGAGATTGCCCATTGCGAGATCTTCAAACGCAATGGAGTCACCTCACGCCAATCCGAGCTGTATGCAGACTTGCGTGCGCTGGAGTTCATGCACGCGCGTGGTAAAACCTATGCAGATGAGCGGATTGGTTTGTTCATCACCTTGCGTAAGGTGGGCCAGCAGCTAGATGATCACTTGCGTGCATCGGTGTGTGACGTCCTGCTGCTCAACGAAAAAGCGATTGATCCTGCATCGTTTGCGGATACAGAGGAGCGTCTGGTCTATGTCAGGCAGGTACAGGAACGGTGTAGCCCGACGGCAGGTGCCTCGGGTGTTGCTGAGTTACCGCCCAATAATGGTGTCGAATTGCGTCAGGAGGGGCCAGCCCCGATAACCACAGCCACGGACCGCTCGCCGGAGCGGATCAGCCTGCCGATGGACAATTCAGCGTTTGAAGAGTTTTCAGGGTGGGGGCCCGGGTTGGACTAGACCGTGCTGAGCAGAGGCTGCTGCATTGTTCGTCTGTTGCCGCCACGGACCCAGGCGAGCATTATCACCAAGCGTTTTGCCGACGTAGTCGATGCCACTGAGGTCGGTGTATTGGGCCAGGGTACGTACGCGTCCCAAGCCATACACCCCTAGATCCGCGCCATCACACAACAACGCTTTGACCCGGGCTTTGGAGCGTGCTTCCAGATCCCACCAGCGCTCCGAGCGGGCTTTGTCGTGCTCCTCGGTCCAATGCAAGGGCCGATTGGCGGTGTCTTCACCCGTATTGTAAAGGTGGTAAATCGGCAGGCGAGGGATGTGGTAAATATCCCATCCGTGGGTGAATGCGCGAGCTGCGATGGTTTGCTCTTCGCCATGAAAGTAAATCTGCGGATCGTACGGGATTTCGTTCACAAACAGGCCGTTGGCAAACAGGCAGCCGGCTCCGACATGAAAGCCCTGGACCGGGATATCCCTGTCAACGGGTACCGCTTGAAATTTTAAAACCGGGTGATCGGCCTCAAACTGGCTGTTGTTGGCCAACACATGTCCAAGCACCTGTTGAGTGGCCGGCTTGATGACGGCTTTGCCGTCAATGATCTCGAACGCATTCGGGTAGCTCGAGACAATCGTTCTTTGATTGGACTGGCCGCAGGTCATCGAGGCAGCAATCAAGCGCTCATCCCAGTGCTCTTCAAACAGCATGTGAGAGTCGATTTGAAAAAACCAGTCTTCGTTCTCATACAGGCTCATCGCCAGCGCTCTGGCCCAACAGGCGCCGCGAGATTGTTCCGGGTCAATCCCGATGTAGCGCACCCGTTGCAGGGTGGTTTCGCCTTCACGTTTAAGGCGCAGGGTGGGGTTTTGTTGTTCCACAATACCAAAACGCAGGTTGTGTGGATATCTGGCCTGTTTAAACGCTTGAGTCACCGTAAACGCAAGCATCGGATCACAGTACGCTGCGATGCTGATAAAAATCGTTTGTTGGTCGATCGGTTTGCGCATTAAAAGTAAGGAGCCTCGCTAAACGCCAAGCCGTATCGGTCCTTGTCAGAGACAATCAGTTCACCCCCGGCCATCGGCCACTGAATGTTCAGCGTCGTGTCGTTAAAGGCAATACAACGCTCGTGTTCGGCGTTCCAGTAATCCGTGACTTTGTACTGGAATACGGCGGTGTCGCTTAAGGTCAGGAAACCGTGCGCAAAGCCAGGCGGTATCCACATTTGTTTGTGGTTCTCAGCGCTTAACTCCAGCCCATGCCATTGCCCAAAGGTGTGAGAGTGTTCGCGAATATCGACCGCTACATCCCAAACACGGCCTGACACCACGCGCACCAGTTTGCCCTGCGCCTTGGGGCTGACCTGATAATGCAAGCCGCGGAGCACGCCCTGAAGTGAGAGTGATTCGTTATCCTGCACAAATTCGGGTGTCAGCCCGGTGGCTTCGGAAAACCGTGCGAGATTAAAACTCTCAAAAAAATGGCCACGGCTGTCACTGAATACCCGGGGTTCAATAACCAGCAAACCGTCCAGCGGTGTTTTAGTAATTGTCATATCAGATCAGAACACCCGATGTTTGATTAAATCCTGTAGATACTGGCCATAGCCACTTTTGGCCAGCGGTGCAGCAAGTGCCAAGAGCTGTTCGTCATTGATCCAGTGCTGACGCCACGCAATTTCTTCGGGGCAGGAAATTTTAAGGCCTTGGCGTTTTTCCAGCGTCTGTATAAATTGTGCCGCCTCAAGCAGCGAGTCATGGGTGCCGGTGTCCAGCCAGGCTTGGCCACGTCCCATCACCTGCACATCCAGCGTTCCCCGCTCCAGATACACGCGGTTTACATCGGTGATTTCCAGCTCACCCCGTGGTGAGGGTTTAATCGCTTTGGCAATGTCCACGACGTGTTTGTCATAAAAGTACAGTCCGGTGACCGCATAACGGCTTTTGGGCTCAGCGGGCTTTTCTTCAAGCGATACGGCCTGGCCGTGTTCGTTAAACTCAACCACGCCGTATCGGTGTGGGTCGTTGACCGGGTAGGCAAATACAGTAGCCCCGTCGGCTTTTGAACTGGCGTCGCACAGCTGGGTCGCCAGGTCGTGTCCATAGAACAGATTGTCTCCGAGGACCAACGCGCTGGTGTTGTTGCCCACAAATGGCTCGCCAATAATGAACGCTTGGGCCAAACCGTCTGGCGAGGCCTGTACCGCGTATTGCAGATTCATGCCCCACCGGGAACCATCGCCGAGCAGTTGGGCAAAGCGGGGCGTGTCCTGCGGGGTTGAAATAATCAGCACGTCACGGATACCCGCCAGCATCAATGTTGATAGCGGGTAGTAAATCATGGGCTTGTCATATACCGGCATCAGTTGTTTACTGACCGCCAATGTGACCGGGTGCAGGCGGGTGCCTGAGCCTCCCGCCAAAATGATGCCTTTGCGGTTGGGGAGGGCAATAGCGCTGCTGGTAGGGTTGTGTTCAGTCATGATCGCGTTTCATCGATGGTGTTTTAGCCTTGGCTGGCCTGTTGAGCTGCGGCTTGATGGGCAACAGCCTGCTCAATGTCGCCCATCAGGGCTTCGGTCACGGCGCTGATCCAGTTGGGAGGCGTCAACACATGGCCTGCCCCTGAAAACGCTTGAATCAGCTTGCTGGTGTTCAGGACCGAGTAAGCCGGTCGCTTGGCTTTGAAGTTCATCTGCGCTGAAGAAGCTCGAATCACCTCAGGGGCTTTGTCCAGCAAAGGTGTACCTTCGGCCATGTCAATCGCCAGCTTCGCATAGTCAAACCAGGTGGTCTGACCGGCGGCTGCGGCATGAAATACGCCGGTGGGTAAATCCTTGGGTAAGCCAATCGTTTTGAGAGCGCCGCCAATCGGGATGGCACGGCGCGCGCTGGCACGAAGCGCCAGTTCAGCTAACCAGGGGGCTGGCGTGGGAGCTCCGGTCTGATCATCGACAACGCCCAGCGGTTGGCCCGCTTTGGCGCGCATGTCTGCAAAGCGGATAATTTTTTTATAAAAATTGTCGCCATCGCGTCCAAATACCCAACTGGTTCGAAAGGTGGTGTAGTCACAGCCGGTTTGTGCCAGATACTCGTCACCGAGGGCTTTGGTCCGGCCATAGACGCTCTGTGGATTGATGGGCGCCGTTTCCAGGTAAGGCTCGGAGGCTGCCCCGTCATACACATAGTCGGTACTGTAATGCACCAGAAATGCGCCGTTTGATTTACACCATTCACCGATAATACCCACGGCGTCTGCGTTGATGGCTTGAGCCAGCTGCGCTTCGTCCTCAGCCTTGTCGACATTGGTGTAAGCGGCTGCGTTGATAATGACATCGGCTTTAAAACCTTGCATCACCTGTCGCAGATTATCCGGGTTGGCCAGGTCAACCTCGCCCAGGTCCAGGTAAGCTGCTTGAGTCAGGTATTCACCCAAGGTGGGTTGTGCAAAGCGTTTGAGCGCAGTGCCTACTTGCCCTGCGCCGCCCAGCACCAGCAAACGGATGCCTTTGGTCATACCGCCACCCGGTGCGCATATTGGTTTTCAAGCCATTCGCGAAAGCCGGCGTCTTTGACTTTGGCGGTCCATTCCGTATTGGCCAGGTACCATTCGATGGTTTTGCGGATGCCCGACTCAAAGCTTTCCTGCGGACTCCATCCCAGCTCGCCTTGGGTTTTGGCAGGGCTGATCGCGTAGCGGCGGTCGTGCCCTGGGCGATCTTTAACAAACTTGATTTGATCTTTATAGCTTTTGGAGCCGCCCAGTGGTTTGAGGGAATCCAGTGTGTTGCAGATGGTGTGCACTACATTCAGATTGTAGGTTTCGCCAAAGCCACCGATGTTGTAGCGTTCCCCGACGCGACCGGTATCCAGCACCGCAGAGATCCCTTTGACGTGATCATCGACGTAAATCCAGTCACGGACCTGTTTGCCGTCACCATAAATCGGCAGATCGCCACCGGCCAGCGCTTGGGTAATCACCAGTGGAATCAGTTTTTCCGGAAACTGATAAGGACCGTAATTATTGCCGCAATGGGTCGTCAACACCGGCAGGCCATAGGTTTCGTGCCAAGCCCTTACCAATTGGTCTGCCCCGGCCTTGCTGGCCGCATAAGGGCTGTTGGGGGCGTAGGGGGTTTCTTCGGTAAACGGAGGGTCTTCCAGCGTGAGGGTACCGTACACCTCATCGGTCGATACCTGCAGATAACGGAACTGAGCTTGCTCCTCGGTACTCAGACCGCCCCAGTACTGACGGACCGATTCAAGCAGGCGAAAGGTGCCCACGATGTTGGTCTGGACAAACGCTTCAGGTCCCAAAATAGAGCGGTCAACATGGCTTTCAGCCGCAAAGTTCAAAACCGCCCGCGGTTGGTGTGTTGCCAGCAGTTGGTCAACCAGTGCGCGGTCGGCGATATCGCCCTGCACAAAAATGTGTTGGGGATGGTCAATCACTGGCAGCAGCGTGCTCAGATGACCCGCGTACGTCAGGGCGTCTAATGAAACAATAATGGCATCTCGTTGTGCCAACCACAGGCGGGCAAATGCTGAGCCGATAAAGCCTGCGGTTCCGGTAACTAATAAGGTGTTCTTCATGTCGGGGGCTTGTATTTTCTGTAACCCGAAGTGTAGCCGAGTTGGCTCCCCCTTGCGATGCGCTGGGCCTTAATATGGAAGCTTGTTTGACGTAATGTGCCAGGCAGATGGAGCGTTGCCCTTCATGCCAAAGGCCTACCTAGGGAATTCACGGCTTGTATGCGCAGGATCAAAACACGATAGTGTGACTCTGTACCATTCTGTTCAATGTCAGGTGTCATGAGCTCATCCGCCAATCGTCCCCACGTCGTTTTTCTGGAAAAAGACAGCCTGGGCGTCCCGTTTCCGGCCTTATCCATTCCTCATGAGTGGAGTCAATTTGACTACACGATGCCTGAGCAGGTGGTCCCTCGCCTGTTAAATGCAGATATTGCGGTCATCAACAAAGTCAAATTGTTGGCCGAACAATTGCAGCAGTTGCCCCGTTTGCGGCTGATCGTCTTGTGCGCTACCGGCATGGACAACGTCGATCAGGCCTATTGCAAGGCGCATGGCATCGAGGTGAGAAATGCGGTCAATTACGGCCCTGAGTCGGTGGCTGAACACGTGATGGCCTGCATGCTGAGCCTGACCCGTCACCTGAATGACTGGCAGGCGCGTGTGCACGATGGTTCCTGGAGCGCGTCGCGCTTTTTCTGCCTGCATACCTACCCGATGCGCCCGCTGTCGGCGCAAACTCTGGCGGTGATCGGCAGTGGCGCCATTGGCTCGGCAACCGCAGGGTTTGCAGCCGCGTTCGGCATGAAGGTGCTGCAAACCGAGCGCCCGGGCGTTACCACTGTGCGGCCTGGTTATGTCGCGTTTGAACAAGCCATGGCCCAGGCTGATGTGGTCACGCTGCATTGCCCGCTCAATGACACCACCCGTGGGTTGTTCAATGCCAACACCTTTGCGATGATGAAAAAAGGCGCGATTTTGATCAATACGGCCCGTGGTGCGCTGGTTAATTTCCCTGATTTGCTGGCGGCCTTGGAATCCGGCCAACTGGGCGGAGCCGCGCTGGACGTGCTGGAGGTCGAACCGCCACCTGCAGATCATCTGATGGTCCGCGCCCGTCATCCGCGTTTGCTGGTGACCCCGCACATTGCCTGGGCCACGATCGAGGCCCAGATGAGTTTAGTCAATATCGTCAAAAACAACATTGAAACCTTCTATTTGACATCGATGCGCGTACAATAATGGGATGACTACAGATTCATCGCAGGCGAACGTTACATTCGCATCGTTCGGCTTACATCCGGATATCCAAAAAGCCGTCGCTGAGCAGGGCTATACAGAGCCTACACCGATTCAAGCCAAGGCCATTCCTGTTGCCATGACCGGCAAAGACATCATGGGTGCAGCCCAGACAGGGACCGGCAAAACCGCTGGTTTCTCACTGCCCATCCTGCAACAGTTGATGGTTCACGCCAATCCAAGCGCCTCGCCTGCGCGCCATCCGGTTCGCGCCCTGATTCTCGCCCCCACCCGTGAGCTGGCCGATCAAGTGGCAGATAACGTCAATCGCTACGCCAAATACACCAATCTGCGTTCAACGGTGGTGTTCGGGGGGATGGACATTCATCCCCAGATCGCCGCCTTGCGCAACGGTGTAGAGATTCTGATCGCCACACCAGGCCGCCTGCTCGATCACGTACAGCAAAAAAGCGTGAATTTAGGGCAAGTGCAGATCCTCGTGCTCGATGAAGCTGATCGCATGCTCGATATGGGCTTTTTGCCCGATCTGCAGCGCATCATCAATTTATTGCCCAAGCAGCGTCAAAACCTGATGTTCTCGGCCACCTTCTCAAACGAAATTCAGAAGCTTGCCAAAAGCTTCATGAAAGATCCTGAGCTGATTGAGACAGCGCGCCGCAACGCCACGTCGGAAAATATCCGCCAGGTACTGCTCACCTTAGACAGCATCGACGACAAACGTGCTGCTGTGTCGCACCTGATAACCTCTGAAAACCTGCGTCAGGTCATTGTGTTTAGCAACACCAAGATTGGTGCAGGCCGCTTGGCTCGCCAGCTCGAAAAAGAAGGTATTGCCGCGGTGGCCATTCATGGCGACAAAACCCAAGGCGACCGTATCAAGGCGCTGGAGGCTTTCAAAGCCGGTGAGGTGGTGGCAATGGTCGCCACTGACGTGGCTGCGCGCGGTCTAGATATTGCTGAGTTGCCCTGCGTGATCAACTTTGATTTGCCACATTCGCCGGAAGATTACGTGCACCGCATTGGCCGCACCGGCCGTGCAGGCGCGCTCGGTATTGCATACTCACTCAAGGTCCCGGGTGACGAACGGTATCTGGCCGATATTGAAAAACTCATCAAAAAACCGCTCGAACGTCTGGAGTTACAGGGGTTCCGCAAACCTGTCGAGGCCAGTGGCGAGCGTGAAGCGCGTCGCGAACGGGGGCCGCGTGAGTCCCGTGAGCCTCGCGAGCCCCGGCGCGCTCAGGCCGGAGCGCCTGAGGCCAAGCCCGTACGTGAGTTCCGCGAGCGTCGGCCCAAGGAAGATTCTACCAAGCCGCTGCGCTATGACGAGGAGTTCGAGCGCTTGCGCTCAAGCATGACCCGTCCGGTCAAGGATGACTTGTTCTCCAAGCCCTACAATGACTCATCCAGTGACCCTGTGGACGCAGACGGCATGCCGATGTCAGCCGGTGGAGTCGGTACCCGAGCAAACGCCAACAAATCCAAACGGCCGGTGGCTGCCTTACTGGGCGGCGTGCGTAAATAAGCGTTTCCAGTCGACGATGGCTTGTTCAAGCCATCGGGCAATGCCTGAGTCGGTATTTGGGCAAGGATGCGTTGGAATCCCCAAATGGCGGGCTGCTGCGTTGAGCACTTCAATAGGCTGATTGCTGTCTATCGCAACGGCACCATTTTGTTTGGACAATTTTTCTCCATCCTCAGCCAACACCACCGGTACGTGTAAATAGCTTGGGCTGGGATAGCCCAGCGCACGCTGCAGGGCAATCTGTCGACCCGTTGAGTCAACCAGGTCTTCCCCCCGCACGATATGCGTGATGCCCTGTTCCTGATCGTCCACCACCACAGCAAGTTGATAGGCCCACGGTCCGTCGGCCCGCTTGATGACAAAATCTCCGCTGGTGTGTTGCAAATCCTCCTGGCGTGGCCCTAAACGACGGTCTACCCAGTGAATGGGCTTATCGGGCACCTTGAATCGGATCGCTCGGGCCATTTTGTTGGCTGCCAGACCTCCTCTACAGGTGCCGGGGTAAATCAGTCCTTGATCGGCGATACTGGCGGCCGGTTGTTGCAACGCCGAGTCTGCAATTTCTTTGCGGGAGCAGGCGCAGGGGTAGGTCAATCCATGGTAGGTCAGCGTCTGAAGGGCGGCCTGGTAGAAGGCGCTCCGTTCACTTTGCCGAACGACCGGCTCATCAGAGGTCAGTCCTAAAGCCTGCAGCGTCTGCAAGATGCCGTCGGTTGCGCCAGGAACAGTCCGCAGCGTGTCTATATCTTCAATACGTATGAGCCATCGCCCTTTGTGGGCGCGTGCATCCAGCCAGCTGGCCAGCGCGGTGGCAACCGACCCGGCATGTAATGGACCGGTGGGACTGGGAGCAAAACGGCCGATGTAGGCTGACATCGCGTACGTCTCAGTCCGAAACCGTTAAAAACCACTGGGCTTGCGGCGTGGCCGGCCCCTCAAAAAATGCCTGGGCCGGTTCGTGCTCAAGTACGCACCCTTCATGCATAAATATGATGCTGCTGGCTATTCGGCGGGCCTGTCGCAGCGAGTGGCTGGTCATCAGCACAGTGCAACCTTGTTGCGCAACATCCAGCAGCAAGGATTCAAATTCGGGAGCGGCTTGAATGTCCAGGTTAGCGGTGGGTTCATCGAGCAATAGCAAATCAGGTTGTCGCAGCAAGGCGCGGGCCAAGGCCAGCTTTTGCTGTTCACCTCCGGACAAGGTCAGTGCCGCTTGCTGGGCTTTGCCGGTCAGTCCCACGCGGTCGAGCACGTCGCGTATGGCGTGTTGTGTCTGGCGCGTGGCATCGGCAGGCATCGCGATGTCCAGGTTGTGTTGTACCGTACTGCGCAAAAATACGGCTTTTTGAAACACCATGGCTTGCCGTAAGGTGGGAGAGGACCACTCGATTGTGCCGGCACTTGGGGTCGTCAGTCCGTGAATGGTTCGCAACAGACTGGACTTACCTGCACCGTTGGCGCCCAAAATAACGTGGATGCCTCCTTCAGGAATACTTAAACTGACACCCGAGATCAAGCTGGCGGCGCCTGAGCGTGCACTGATACCAGACAGTCGCAGGAGTACGCGTGTCATCCTGCCTGCCCCTGTGTGCGTTGTTCAAGTCGCCATTTGATTATCGCCGCTGTCAGATTGATCAGCAGGATGATCCCCATGAGCACGCATCCGAGCGCCAGCGCCAGTGGCAAATCGCCTTTGCTGGTTTCCAGCGCAATGGACGTGGTCATGACCCGGGTGACCCCCATGATATTGCCCCCTACAATCATCACGGCCCCCACTTCAGACAAGGCGCGGCCTGTGGCGGCCAGCAATACGATGAAAAGCGACAGGCGGCAGTCCACTAACAACAACCAAGCCTGTCGGGCGGGGCGAAGCTGAAGGGAAAAAAACAGGTCCTTGTAATGAGTCAGTGCGTCGTGTGTGGTTTGACGGGTCCAGGCTGCGATGATGGGGAGTACCAGAATGGTTTGCGCAATCACCATGGCTTGGGGTGTAAACAACAGGCCGTAGTGCCCCAAGGGCCCGCCTCGGGAAAGTAGTAAATATACAACAACGCCAATGATGACAGTTGGGGTGCCCATGAGGCTGTTTAATACCACGAGGACTGTCTGGCGGCCAGGGAAGTTGGAGACCGCTAGCCAGGCCCCCAAGGGCAGGGCGATGAGGGAGCCTATAAGTACTGAGCCAAGACTGACAGATAACGACATTGAAACAATAACACACAGTTCTGTCAGGTTCTGAGAAATCCAATGAGCAAGAATTTGCATTACAATCTGCCATATTGCTGAAATAGTTGCTGATTTTTTTAGGGTCAACAGATAAAAAACTACTCAGATAGTAACAGTTTTTATTTTGGTGTGAGTAACCGATCGCATTTTGATATCTGAAGAATTAATAAATTAGAAAAAACAGATATCGGTTTTTTGTTGACCTTAAATTAATCCCGATAAAACCATTCATTTGATCAATAGTAAATAAAATTCAATCGAGTTACAAAGATTCCACATGGAAATAAAAAAAATTAAAATCCCTCAGATTAAAGACCCTCGAGGAAATTTGAGCTTTGTTGAGGGAGGAGTTCACATTCCGTTTGAGATAAAGAGAGTGTACTACCTTTATGATGTGCCTCATGGCGCTGAAAGGGGTGGGCATGCTCATCGATGTCTGCAGCAAGTAATTGTGGCTCTGTCAGGGGCGTTTGAATTGATTATTGATGACGGATTTAAACGAACCACCCTCATGTTAAGCGATCCTACTGAAGGGATTTTGATTGATAGGTCAGTGTGGCGAGAGTTGAAATCATTTAGCTCCGGGGCCTTGTGTATGGTATTTGCCTCCGATATCTTTCGAGAGTCTGATTACATTCGAGACTATCAAGAGTTTGTAGAGTTTATAAAAGGTTCTAAATGAAAAGCGTGAAGTTTCTACCATTGATTGAAAGCTATAAAGAGTTGAGAGACTCCTTGGATAATGCTTATCATAGAGTGATGGATTCTGGGTATTATATTGCAGGGACGGAGCTCAAGGCATTTGAGAGTGAATATGCAGCTTGGAGTCAGCAGGCCGGCTGTGTGGGTGTTGGTAACGGTCTTGACGCTCTGGTGTTATCACTCAAAGTATTGAACGTTGGCCCTGGTGATGAAGTAATTGTGCCCGCGCATACTTTTATTGCGACATGGCTGGCCGTGTCGATGCTCGGTGCTACGCCAGTGCCTGTTGATATTTCTCTTGAAGACTTTTGTATTGATCCTGCATTGGTCAAGCGCGCGATCACGAGTAAAACCCGGTGCATCATAGCCGTCAATTTGTATGGTCAACTGGCGCAATTGAATCAACTCAGACAGATTGCCCAAGAACATAACATATTTTTATTGCAGGATGCTGCTCAGTCCCAGGGTGCTATGGAGGCCGTTGGAGCCTCTCAGTTGGACAAAGAGCTGATAGCAACAAGCTTTTATCCGGGAAAAAATCTCGGTGCGTTTGGCGATGCTGGCGCGGTCGTTTCAAATAATCAACAACTGCTTGATCAAATCAAACGATTAAGAAACTATGGCAGTGATATGCGTTATGAGCACAAAGAATTAGGTGTAAATTCCAGACTGGATGAATTGCAGGCAGCATTTTTGCGTGAAAAATTAAGACATCTTACCGAATGGAATGAACGTAGAAAATCGATTGCAAATATATATAATTTGAATATAGTTAACAAGCATGTTGAGTTACCCAAGTTGATTCGTTATGAATCGCACGTTTGGCACCTATATGTCGTTTTGGTAAAAAATAGAGCTGATTTTATTCAATATATGTCGTCAAAAGGGGTTGAATGTAGCATTCACTATCCAACTCCCTGTCATCAGCAAATTGCATATCATGAATATGGACATATTAATATGCCTGTAGCTGAGTATGTTTGTCAGAGTTGCGTCAGCTTGCCAATATCGCCTTTTCTTTCAAAAGACGATATTGAGTGTGTGGTTTCGGTCGTAAATGATTACGATGCAGAATAATGAAATATCAGTACTAATTCCGCTCTATAATCATGAACAATACATAGAGAGTTGTCTTCAAAGCGTTATTGTAGAGTCAGAATCTTTTGACAACATTCAGATCGTCGTAGTAGATGATTGCTCCCGTGATCAATCACTTAAGTTAGTTAATGGTTTTCATAAAAATTTGCCAGACAATGTTGATCTGTTGTTGATTAAAAATGAAAATAATATCGGAGTTGCGGAAACATTAAATAAAGGCCTCGCCTATTGCAAGCATGAATATGTGGCTCTGCTCGCAAGTGATGATCGTCTTGTTAATAATTCATTGAAACTCAGATATGATTTTCTACGCCAAAACGCCTCAATGCTTGCTGTCTTTACAGACGCAAATGCGATAGATGATATGAACAGACAGATTCACCATGAGTCTGTTATAGAGAAAAATGGAATGAATGTTGAATCCATGAAGAGTGGTGGTACAGAGTTATTAAAACAGATTATATTAAATTGGGGTGTGCCAGGATCTACTTTGATGTTGCGTATTCGGGATGATTTACCCGACTTTGACTCTAGGTATATTGTTGAAGATTGGCCATTTTTTTTAAACCTGGCCAGTAAGAATAAAATATATTTTCTGTCTAATCGCTGCACTGAGTATCGCACTCACCAGAACAACTCCGCCTCCAGGTTGATAGCAAAGAAAAGGCAAATTGTCTCACAAATAAAGATAGGGCTTGATTACATATTTATATTTTCTGGTAACGGGAAATTATATATGTTTTTTCGTTTAATTCGATTAGCAATTTACTATTTTTATTTGAATTTAAAGGAATTTTTTTCATGAGGCGTGTGGGTCTTTTTTTGCATACATACATGCCCTCTGGTGCTTTAGATCCTTTTATGCAGGAGTTGGTTCAGGGATTTAGGCGTATAGGGGTAGAAGTTTATCTGTTTATTACCAATGAATACGTAGACTCTTTAGGCGCTCAAGATTTAAAAATAAAAATTAATAAAAAGAAACTTCTTGATTACATTGCTTCATTAGAATTAGATTTTATTTTATCGTCGAATCATGGGCTTGTATTTAAGGAGCTAAAACTTGCTGCGCCTTGTAAAATTGTCAATTGGCTGGTTGATTTAATACCGTTTTCGCATGATGGTGACTCGATAGGTCAAGCATTTAGTAACGGTCAATGGGTGATAACTTCATCTTCTGCTGCTATTCCACAAATTAGATCCAGTTTTGATGTTGAGTCATCTAAAGTTCTTTATTTGCCATTTGCATCAGCGGTATCAGAGTGCGAATCCTCTATGTCTGCAGAAAAGTCTATTGAGATCTGTTTTGTTGGATCTTACTTTTCCTCTGGTGATGTAGGCGAAATACTGAGTGAGTGTGCAAAGTCCGAAGCTTTGTATGGTGAGTTTTTAGATGAACTTGAAGATGTCAGAAGTAATTATCAATATTACAGTCCCGTTCGTGGTCCATTGCTGAAAAAATTAGTAAACGAACGATTTAAAATTAATGATATTTTATTTCGAGCCTACCTGGCGAATATAGTCTCCCAGAATTCCAGGGCCAGTTTTCTAAAAGAGGCGGCCCCCTACGGATTAAATTTGTATGGAAATATTCAATGGTTGAATACATTGGAGTCTAATTCAGAAATATTGCATGCGTTTCGTCCAACTGTACATATTACAACCAAAGATGCACTTAAAACCTTGTATGAGAGCTCTAAGATTTCTTTGAATATTTCACACAGACAAGCGCTAGGAGGTCTTCCGTATAGGGTCTTCGATATTCTTAGGTCTTCCTCCTTGCTGCTAAGTGATAGTGGTTCCAAGCACGATTTCGAGTTGATTTTCGGAAAAACCAATTTGCCTTTTTATGACTCAATCGAATCATTTAGGTTTCAAATTAAACGATTGCTCTCTGATGATGTACTTCGATCTGATCTTGTTGCTGAATCTAATGAGTTGGTCGCAAAGGGACATACCTTTGAGGATCGAATCAAACAAATGTACGAACAAATTGCTCCAGGGCTTTTGAGTGTTGATTGTAGTCTGAACGAGACATCATTGGCACTTTTACATCAAGTCAAGCCGGACTCTTTTTACTTGCGTTTAACAGAGTCTCCCATCGAGTCAATGGCTGCTGTACCTGTGGGTTGGTTGACTAATCAGGCGCGTAATGGATATCTACGTGGTGTAAAGAACCTTTTTAAAAGATATTTACCCGCATCCATTTTTAATTACATTAAATCTAGGATTTGAGAGATGTTATATTTTAAACCACTCAATGGTACGATACGATTTCGCCTCATCGATCGGTTTGATGTGGATTATCTATACGGCTTGCGTATCAATAATAATTTGAACCGTCATTTATCTAGTGCGCCGGAGTCTGCTGCTCAGCAGGAACAATGGATGCGTGGTTACAAACTCCGCGAATTTGATAGAACTGAGTTTTACTTTGTTATAGAGCGCCTTGACGGTGTTAAATGCGGTGCTGTTAGATTATATGATTTTAAAGAAAATTCATTTTGTTGGGGTAGCTGGATTCTAGATGATAACAAGACTCGTTATTCGTCGATCGAAAGTGCGTTCATGGTGTATTTGTTCGGTTTTGAATGTCTGAAATTTACAGCCTCGCATTTTGATGTAAGAAAAGAAAATGAAAAGGTTATTTCATTTCATTTAAAATTCGGTGCAAAAATAGTCAATGAAGATAACGAAAATTATTATTTCGAATATCAGAAAGAAGATTTCTTCAAATATTTCTCTGCTGTAAAAGAAAAATTTAAACTTTGAGATTGATTCATGGCATTTTTGACGTCTGAATGGGCTCTCGCTGTATCACGGCATAATTTATGGCTTTACCAAAGTACTCAAGATATAAAAATGCGCTATCGGCGCTCGGTTCTTGGGCCTTGGTGGGTTACTTTGTCTACAGCGATGGTAGTAGCTGTTCTTGGTATTTTATGGGCCGAAATATTTAACCAGCCCGTTAGCGAGTATTTACCATACTTTTGCATAGGATATGTGTTCTGGCATTTTTTTGCTACACAATTATCTGAGTCATGTTCATCATTGGCTCAATTTGAAAGTATTATTAAGCAAGTCAGGTTGCCATATCCGGTATATATATTAAGAGTTTATTTTAGAAATGTAATTGTTCTTGCTCATAATATTATTGTGCTGATAGCAGTATTGGTTTTTTATGACAAATTATTGTTGGTTGATCTTCCTGGATTGATTCTAGGTTTGATGTTGTTTTTTTTATTTACGCTGGGTGTTTCATCGATGCTGGCTGTTCTGTGTGCTCGTTATCGTGATTTAACACAATTGGTATCAACTTTAATTCAGCTTCTTTTTTTTGTTACTCCAATTGTTTGGCGGGCTGATTCGATTATTGGTCAAAAAAGGGCTTTTTTGTCATTTAATCCAATTTATTACTTTTTCGAATGTATCAGATCCCCCCTGTTAAGCTCGTCATACATACAATCTAACTATTTGATTGCGGCTCTTCTTTCTTTTGTATCTGTGCTGTGTGGATACTTCGCTGTTGAGTTTACAAAAAATAAAATCAGCTTTTGGGTTTAAACTATCATGATTGTTAATTTGAGAGATGTTTCGTTGTCGTATCCTCTTTATAATGCAGTCAATAGATCGTTTAAAAAGGCATTGATTTCATTTTCGACTGGCGGTTTGATTGCCAGAGACGGTGTTCATCTGTCCAGTGTACAGGCATTATCTTCTATAAATTTGGTGGCAAATGAAGGTGATTGTATTGGTTTGGTGGGTCATAACGGTGCGGGTAAGTCGAGCTTACTGAGGCTACTTGCCGGGGTATATTGCGCCAGTTCAGGTGATGTCAGTATCAACGGCGTAGTAACATCATTATTGGATATTTCATTGGGCCTGGAGGGTGAGGCCAATGGATATGAAAACATTATTTTGCGTGGTTTGATTATGGGTAAAACTCTTAAGCAAATCCAGGCAAAAAGTGAAGCGATTGCTGAGTTTACCGAGTTGGGTGAGTTTTTAAATTTGCCGCTCAGAACGTACTCTAGTGGTATGTTGATGCGTCTGGCCTTTTCAATTTCTACCGCCTGGCCATCCGAGATTCTATTAATGGATGAGTGGTTGTCCGTAGGGGACCAGCAATTTGCCGTCAAAGCAGAAAAACGTTTAAAAGAAATGATGGCAAATACTAAAGTCATTTTTATAGCGAGTCATTCCGAGCACCTTATCAGTTCTATTTGCAATCGCAAGATTGTCTTGTCCAAGGGAAAAATTGTTGAAGACGTCCAACTGCCAACTTAAACTATAGAAGAGCATTCGTGAATCCAATCGTTTATTTGTTGCCGTTGGTTGATTTTTTTCTGCTCAGCGTTGGATCTCCTGCTGTTTTTTATATTCTTCCCAAGTTCGGTTCTTACAATCCCGCCGATTACCAACTGCTCACCGTCCTGGTAATGACCATAGCCTTGTTGGGGTTTGTGGCCTCTGGCAGTTATCAGTCCTTTTTGCGGGGAGAATGGCGCCGTTCGGTTCAGCGTGCCTGGGGCGCCTGGAGTGCGCTTTTTGTGGCCGTGGTGGTGGTGCTGTTTGCGATTAAAACGACGCAGCATTTTTCTCGACTGTGGCTGATCCTCTGGTGGTTCATTGGTTTACTGATGATTGCGTTGATCAGACGGTTCGCCTATCTGCGTAGTATCAAGGCCTATCAACGCGGTAAGTGGCTAAAAAAAATCCTGCTGGTCAGCGATCATGAAGGCGCATTACGCATGCAAAAAGCCTCGGTTGAGTTGCTTCGGCATGGCTACAAGGTGCTTGAGTTGAAAGTATTGACCAACGAGGAGCGGCCCTCGTCGTCATGGCTTTTCGACATTGAACGGCTCGCGTCCAACGGACAATTTACAGAGGCCTGGCTGAGTTTCCCCCTGGCGCGTGAAGCCCAGATTCAGGCGATTGCCTCAGCGTTGTCGTTAACGCCCCTGCCGGTGCGAATTTTCCCGGATCTGACTTATCTCGATTTGATCAACCTGAACGTGGGCAAGGTGGGGCCGTTGCCGTACATGAGCCTTTCAAGCTCTGACCTTGGGCCTTCCTCTCAGTTGATCAAATGGGCCGAAGATTTCTTTATGTCGCTCGTGGCCCTGCTGATCTTGTCACCGTTGATGGCCGTGATTGCGCTGGGCGTCAAGCTCTCCTCACCGGGGCCCGTGTTTCACCGGCAAACCCGGGTGGGTCTGAATGGGCGAACGTTTCAGATGCTCAAGTTCCGATCCATGCGCGTTGACAGTGAATCCGAAGGCGTGGTGTGGGGGAATGCCGCCCGCAAGCCAGTGACGGCGTTTGGACAATTACTGCGATCAACCAGTCTGGATGAGTTGCCACAATTGTTGAATGTGCTCAAGGGCGAGATGTCGCTGGTGGGGCCGCGACCTGAACGCCCCCAGTTTGTTGAGCAGTTCAAATCGCAGATTCCCTTGTACATGAAAAAACATCTGGTTAAGGCCGGGATTACCGGTTGGGCCCAGATTCACGGTTATCGCGGCGATACCGACCTCCACAAGCGCATCCAATACGATCTGTACTATATACGCAACTGGTCCTTGTGGCTGGATCTGAAAATCATGTTTTTGACGCTGTTTGCCTTGTTGTCCAGAGACTGAGGCGCCATGAACTACAGGATTGTGATACCGGCCCTGGATGCCGCCCCTTACCTGAGCACCAACAACTTGAGCGCTCAGGCGTGTGCGCTTACTTTGTTGATAGACAGCGCTTCCTCCGACGACACGGTCACGCTGGCCCAATCAATGGGGATGACCGTTATAAGCATCCCGCGCGAGTCGTTTGACCATGGCGCCACCCGCCAACTGGGTGTGCAGTGGGCGCGTGCACAAGGAGCCGAGTATGTTGTCTTTCTGACGCAGGATGCCTTGCGCTTAGGCCATCATGCGTTGCAAGTGTTGCTCAAGCCCTTTGACAATATCGCCGTAGCCGCTGTGTGCGGTCGTCAGTTGCCCCGTGTGGGGGCTGGCTGGATCGAGCAGCACGCCCGGCTGTTTAATTACCCGGCGCAGGGGCGCATCATCCATCCTGACGATGTGTCACGTTTGGGGGTCCGCGCTGGCTTTATGTCCAATTCATTTGCTGCCTATCGTATGGCGGCGTTGGATGCAGTCGGCGGTTTTCCTGAGCACTGCATTTTTGGTGAGGATATGTGGCTGGCTTTGCGCTTGCTGGCTGCCGGGTTTTCAACCGCATATGCCGCGGACGCACAAACAGAGCATTCCCATGGATATTCATTGCTGCAGGAGTTTCGTCGATATGTTGACGTGGGTGTGATGCATCAACAGCTCTACCGTGAAATGCCCCACCTGCCCAGCGTAACAGGCGAAGGGCTTCGGTTTGTGCGCTCTGAATTGAACTATCTCTTCAAACACGCGCCCTGGCTTATTCCTCAGGCTGTGGTGCGTACTGCTCTCAAGTGGTTGGCGTATAAAGTGGGGCGCCATGCGGATCGCCTTCCCCGACGCTGGGTGGCGAGGTGTTCCATGAATACCCGTTACTGGAGGGCGCCTTGAGTGCAACGGGCGATCAAACGCCCCAGCGGCCATGCGTCGATATTCTCTTGGCAACCTACAATGGAGGGCGTTGGATCACCGCTCAACTGGACTCCTTGCAGGCACAAACCTACACCAATTATCGGGTGATCGTCCTTGATGATGCATCGACCGATGGCGTGTGTGAGCAAATTGCTGCCCATTCATTAACCCGGTCCGGACGGCTGGTTTTGCACAGGCAGACCAACAATCGCGGAGCGTGGCAAACGTTCAGCGCACTGATGCAAATGAGCACCGCGCCGTATGTGTTTTTTTGTGATCAGGATGACCTCTGGCTGCCCGACAAAATCGACTATTGTGTTCGATACGCTGAGCAACTGCTGGCCGTGCTCGGTGAGGATGTTCCTTTGCTGGTTCATACGGATTTGCGATTGATTGATTGCGACGGTCGGGTGTTGCAACCGTCGCTGTGGAACTATCAGCGTCTGGATCCTAAGGCCTCCACCCGTCTGGCCGACACGCTGATTCAAAACCAGATCACCGGGTGCGCCATGATGGCAAACCGGGCTTTGTTGGCGGCAGTTGGTACCTTGCCTGACGGTATCGTCATGCACGATTGGTATCTGGGCCTATGCGCGGCTGCTTTCGGTCATGTGCTTGCACTGGCTGAGCCGACCGTCCATTACCGGCAACACGGTCACAACGAATTGGGGGCCCAGTCATTTGGCTGGCGCGCCTTGCTCGATTGGCAGCGCATGCTGGAGGTGCCTCGCAAAGCCCGAAGCTCTGCCATTCAAGTGGCCCGGCAGGCTCAGGTGTTTGGCGATCACATGGGGCACTTGCTCAACGCCGAGCAAACCACCTTGGTACAGGCGGTGGCGCAGTTGGGGCGTGTTGGGTATTGGCGCCGCCGCTACTTGATGGCTCGCTATCGTTTGTGGAAGCAGGGCGGGCTCAAAAACCTGGCGTGGCTCATCGCAGGCTAAGCCCTGTGAACTAACCATCGCTGAGTGTCACACAGCCTCGGTTCCTAAGGGTTTCCCCCGTTAGCTCAGGTCTGCACTTGCCAGCCTGTTCGTATTGTCGCGCTTGCTGCTGTGCCCATTAGTTGGTTCGGGGTTAGTTGATAGGGCCTACCACCACAATAACTTTGGAAAGGCGAACAAATCATGCACCCAAATATTACGACCCACCTGTTTGGCCGCGAGCTGGGTATCCACGCCTCTTCGCGGGAGGTCATTCGAATTGGGATGGCGCTTGAATTAAAACGCGCATTGTCTCTGGAGGCATCCATCGCAGATTACACGCGCGCGATCGCCGATTGTCACGCGAATGAAGTCAGCATGTTTGGCTCTAGCAAGATAGTACCTCAACAGGTTTTTTCGACTGAGTTGAGTCAAAACGCCCAACGGGCTGTTATCAAGTGGATAACAAAGCACTGGTTGCCCTCGGTGTCCAGCTCTGACTACGGCGTAGATCACGACTTTATTGACAAAGTTGTAAAGCAGCTGGCAGGTGCCAATGGCCCGCAAGGGGCTGTCTGTAGTGATCAAAGTCATTTAATCGAACTCGCCAAACTACGCGGTAGGGCGCCTGTGTGTTATGAGGCGCTCGAGCTTAAAACCCGAGTCAATCGTGTGGCAGCGCGCACTCAATTGGCGGCCAATCCCGATCTCCCTCCGGCGTTGGTGACACAACTTTCCGCCTTGACCGAGCATGCCGAGGTCCGAGCCGCCGCCGCCGGTAACCCAGCGTTAAGTCAAAAGACGGCACTGTGGCTGGCAGAAAATGATCCGAATGTGGGCGTTCTTATGAGTATTGCCAGAACCCATGCCGCTCACAGCGAAGAGATCAAGGCGGCGCTTGGTCGTCGCGACAATGCTCAAGTTAACTTTCTGCTGTCGCAGGCACAAAAGCAACGTATGGGGCAGTCCACTGGCATCAATATGCCTTCGCTGGGTCAGCCTCTGGCGAGGGGGCCAATTCCATGGGATTGGGCTGTACAGTATTTCCCGGGCGGGGTTGGTCCCTCAAACCAGGAGCAGCCACCTCGTGAATGAAGGCTAAACAACATGGTGTGGTGGCCCCTTGGCTCAACCCGGTGAACTAATCAGGGCGTGACGTCACACAGGGTTGGTTCCTAAGGTTTTCCCTGATCAACTCATGCCTGTCTCGTTCACTGCTCATACTGCTTATTCTCGTCCCCTCCGGATTCATGCCACACCGTCCCTGTCAGTCCGCCCAGGCCTGTCCTCCCGATCGAGGGGCGTCGCTGCTCGATCGGGCGACCCTATTCTCGGGTCGTGTGCGCGCGATCAGCCTCGTCTGTCTGATGCGGTAGGGGCCTTGTCATCCTGGCTCCAGGAAGAGTGCAGCGATCAAGCCAGCAAAGCCCGGTTTACGATCAGTACCAGTGGTTTGGGTGGTTTGATTTTTAAGGGATTGGCCGAGCAGCATGGCGTGCCCGAACAAGGTTTGCCCGTGCTTGCATCTGTTTTGGCCTCCCTGTGTGGCATCTCCCCGGTTGAACATCGGGATCAGCTAGAGGCCTTTGTGTCGCAATACCTGGGCTCGGGCGATACCCCCTGGCCAGCCAACAATGCATGGATTGATTTGGCCTCCCTGCTGCTGGGCCAGGACTACGAGCTGCATGCTACGCAAGGCTCGGGGGTTATGGCCTCCATGCAGCGATCTCGGGCGTGGCTGGTGATCCGGCCAGACGGTACTTTGTGGTACGGCAACAAGGTATTGACGGGTGCGGGTGCATTGATGTTGCAACAACGTGCGCCCAGCCTCCCTCGTCAGAGGCGCTTCGCCGATGATGCATTACCGCAGTATTGTCTGAGTTGGGATCACGGTTTGCTTGAATGCTCCCGGGTGTTAATGGACAAGCCGACTGTGACCATGGTGTGGCCCGACCGGTATGTGACCGGTATCACTCCCCCTGCTTCGCAGCAACCTGTGACCGTTTCTGATCCTTGCATTCAGTTGTTAAGCAACCCGGCTTATCAGTTTGTACATGCCCTGCCTTTGCCGGCCGAGTTGGGGCCCGCCCGGTCAGTCGTATTCAAAGAGCGGCTGACCAGTGACCCGGTACAAAGCGTAGGGTCTGAACCGAAGGGAATACAGCAGCGCTCTGTGCTGCTCGCGCAACCCCAGCTCTGGCTGGCGGCACATCGCCTCGCCCGCTTGTGTCCCAGTTCCAGTGTGTGTGATGGCCCGGCCGTGAGAGAGGATGCACTGATCAGTCTGTTACACGGCTCGGCAACACTATGCCCACTGCAGCTGCGGGTGGCACAGGTGTTGTTGAGTCAGGATCCTGCCAGCCGGCTCAAAGAGGCGTCATTACAATGGTATCCGCACGGTGCTGAGTTGATGCAAGAGCTCTCCTGCCTCTTGGGTGCTTCGGACTGGACGGGGCAAGTGGTGGGCCCCAACAAGCCGATGGCATCCCTATTGCCCACAGTGCAACGGTTCCCGGTGGAGGGCGCGCTACGACTCTGGATCACTCCTCGTGGTGAGGTGAGCCATGGTGTTACACATGATTTAAACGTGTATGCCCAAGGTCCCAGTTTTGGACATGCACCGCTCCACATGCAGCAGGAGCTCTCCATTACTCACGGAAAAAACGCGTTTAAGACCGGCAATCTGACGGTGACCCGAGGCGTTGAGCCCCTGGAGCATACCGATGATGAGCCCAGCATTTATTTGCTGATGAGTCCGGAGATAGACGACGAGTCCTTGGACGCTTTTGAAGCGCGTGCCCTGTCTCAAGCCCCGTTGTGGGCCAACCTCATTGAGATGAACCGCGCCACCTGAGCCCGGTCGATTCACCCCCCCCTGTTGACGAGTCGACCCATAACACCAGAAAGGTAAAGAGAATATGTATTTACAGTCGCACAACCCAATCGCGGGCAGCCGCTCCGTGGAGGGAACACAACATGCAGGTCTTATTCGCTCCAAGCTGAGTCGTGAATTGATGGCTGTGTTGAAAAATCCCGATGCAACACCTGATGACCATCGTGACGCGATACGTCGTTGTCATGAGCTGGAAACGGGCTTGCTGGGGACAGAGCAGATCACCCCCCAATTCCTATTTGACACTGATTTGGGGCCAGAGGCTTTGGCCGCGGTTGCTGATTGGATGTTGAAGGAATGGATGCCATCGCTACCTAACGATGGCAGCAAGCAAGATGACTTTACATTCAATATTCTGCTTGATATGGTCTGGGGGGCCAATTTGCCAGGCGCCGTTCGCATCAGTGACAATGCATTGAGTCTGTTTGCGATGGTTCGAGGCATGCCGCCGATATATTATGAGACCATCGTGCATCAATGCAGTGCCATTGACAAAGCGGCATGTTCTGAGTCGGAGAGCAACCCGGCGATATCTCCGACCAAGGCAGCGCTTCGTTTGTTAGCGAGCAATCCGGATATATCCCCGGTGCTTGCCCTGCAATTGACCAACGAAAAACATCCTATCGATGTTCAAATCGCAGCGGCGGGTCATCGTCATCTGGATCCACGTGAGGCGCTCAAGATTGCACAACACCATCAAAATCCGCATGTACTGATTCGACTTGCCATAACACACGCGGTTCACAACCAAGAGATCGCGGACGCCCTGAAAAAGCGAGACATTCCACTGGTCAACGCGTTGTTTAACGTCCCCGCCGAAGAGTGGGGCCGTGAGCGCCAACGCATGTCAGCGCAGCAACATTTCCGTAATCTTGAGGATCAGCCTGAGGAGGGCGGAACCATCACTCGAAGTTCTTCGGGGTATTCACTCCAGCGATGGATGGATCCTGCCAACCAGGAACAGCCACTTCGTTAAGACGAGGACTGCCTTATAATACGGCGATGAGTAAAGACACCATCGCCACCCCCGCAACCGATAGCCTCCCACCTGCCGCTGTGCCGCAACCGTTTGTGCATTTACGCATGCACACCGAGTTTTCGGTCACTGATGGCATTGTGCGGGTGGGTGATGCTGTCAAGCGGGCCGCCGGCGATGGCATGCCGGCCCTGGCGATATCGGATCTGTCCAATTTATTCGGGTTGGTCAAGTTTTACCGCTCGGCGAGGGGCAAAGGCATCAAGCCAATTGCCGCCTGCGATGCGTGGATTCACAACGACAAGGAACCTGACCAGCCCTATCGGGCCTTGTTGCTGGTCAAAAACCACACCGGTTATTTGCAGTTGTGCGAAATTTTAAGCCGTGCTTTTTTACGCAATCAGATTCGTGGCAAGGCGTGTATCCGCTGGGAGTGGTTTGAAGAGGTCGGCAGCAGCGGCTTGATTGCGTTGTCGGGTTTTGCTTTGGGTGAAGTCGGGCAACTGATCAAGGCAGGTCAGCCGGATAAAGCCTGCGAAGCGGCCCTGCGCTGGCAAGCACAGTTCCCCAACAGTTTTTACCTGGAAATTCAGCGCCGCGGCATGCCGGAAGAAGAAGCCTTGCTGGGCCAATTGTGTGTGTTGTCGAGCCAGTTGCTGCAACAGGGCGTCCAAATCCCGGTCGTGGCCACACATCCCATCCAGTTTTTGGATCGTGAGGATTTCCGCGCGCATGAGGCTCGGGTGTGTATTGCCGAGGGTGAAATGCTGTCCAACCCACGGCGGGTAAGGCATTTTACCGAAGAGCAGTACTTTAAGAACAGCGCTCAAATGGCCGAGCTGTTTGCCGATATTCCCTCGGCGTTGAGCAATGCCGTGACCATCGCCAAGCGTTGCAACCTCACGCTGGAGCTGGGCAAGCCCAAGCTGCCACTGTTCCCGACGCCTGATGGTATTACGTTGGACGACTACATGGTCATCCTGGCCAAAGAGGGATTGGAAAAGCGTCTAAAGCATTTATTTCCGGATGAGTCAGTTCGCCAGGCCAAGCGTCCGGAGTACGAGGCCCGTTTAAAAGTCGAAACGGACACCATCGTCAACATGGGGTTTTCTGGCTACTTCTTGATCGTTCAGGACTTCATTAACTGGGGCAAGAAAAACGGGGTTCCGGTCGGGCCCGGTCGAGGGTCGGGTGCCGGTTCGATCGCTGCCTATGCGCTGGGCATTACCGATCTGGATCCGATTCGCTATGACTTGCTGTTTGAGCGGTTCTTGAACCCTGAACGCGTATCGATGCCTGACTTTGACATCGATTTTTGCCAGGACAACCGCGACCGCGTGATTGACTACGTCAAGCAGGCCTATGGCCGCGATGCGGTGAGCCAAATCGCCACCTTTGGTACGCTGGGCGCCAAGGCCGTGATCCGCGACGCCGGCCGTGTGCTGGACATGCCGTATATGTACTGTGACGGCTTGTCCAAGCTCATTCCGCATGTACCGACCGATCCTTGGGATCTGGAGCGTGCCATCAAGGAAGAGCCCGCCTTTCGGGATCGGGTTGAAAACGAAGACGAGGCCAAGGAAATTATTGCGGTCGCCCGTCCTCTGGAAGGCTTGACCCGCAACATCGGCATGCACGCAGGGGGGGTATTGATTGCACCGGGCAAGTTGACGGACTTTTGCCCTTTGTACTGCGCCGATGGTTCTACCGACTCGGTGGTGTCGCAATACGACAAGGATGATGTGGAGGCGGTGGGGCTGGTCAAGTTTGACTTCTTGGGCCTGCGCAACCTGACCATTCTCGATTGGGCGGTGCGCTGGGTGCGGGAAGGCTACGAGCCCATGCGCGCATTTCAGCTGGAAGATTTACCGCTCGATGACCCGGCGGTTTACAAGCTGTTTGCCGATGGCAACACGACCGCGGTGTTCCAGTCCGAATCACGTTCGGCCAAAGATCTGGAAAAAAAGCTCAAGCCGGACAACTTTGAAGACATTATTGCGTTGATGGCCTTGAACCGTCCCGGCCCGTTGGGCTCGGGCATGGTGGACGACTTTATCGCGCGTAAAAAGGAACAGTCCAAGACTGGCAAGGGCCGCCACGAATGGTACTTCCACGATAACCTGGTCGGGACGCTCAAAAGCACCTATGGCGTGATTGTGTACCAGGAGCAGGTGATGTTGGTGGCCCAGCTGCTGGCAGGCTACTCCCTGGGGGGCGCTGACTTGCTGCGCCGCGCGATGGGCAAGAAAAAGCCCGAGGAAATGGCTAAGCAGCGGGAGATTTTTACCACGGGGGCGACCGAGCGAGGGGTTGACCCGGCGCTGGCCAAACAGCTGTTTGACCTGATGGAAAAATTCGCCGAATACGGCTTTAACAAGTCGCACTCGGCCGCGTATGCACTGGTGGCCTATCACACCGCCTGGCTCAAGGCGCATTACCCGGCAGAATTCATGGCGGCGACCTTGTCATCGGATATGGATGACACGGACAAGGTCAAAATCTTCGTGGAAGACTGCGAAGTATTCTGCGATGTGCCGCAAAAGGACGGGCAAGCCGCTGGATTGTCTGGCGGCAAGCTGCCCAAGCTGAAGGTACTGCCGCCTGATATCAACCAGTCCAATTATCGGTTTACGCCGATTCGTGCTGAGGGCCAGTTTCGCGCAGGGGCCATACGATACGGCTTTGGCGCCGTTAAGGGGACCGGGCAGGGCGCCGCTGAAGGTATTGTGGCCGAGCGCCAAGCCAACGGCCCGTTTGTCAGCTTGTTTGATTTTGCCAAGCGGGTGGATCGCCGTCAGGTCAACCGCCGTGTGATGGAAGCGCTGGTCCGCGCCGGCGCATTTGATCATATCAACCCCCACCGTGCGGCCCTCCTGGCCAGCGTACCACGTGCCATCGAGTGGGCCGATGCGCAGGACGCCTCAGCCAGTCAGGTGAGTTTGTTCGGTGATATCGAGGGCGGGGATGCCCCACCTGAGTTGGTCGACGTACCGATGTGGGACGAACGCCAAAAGCTCTCCGAGGAAAAGCTAGCTCTGGGCTTTTATCTGAGCGGACACCTGTTCCATGCCGATGAGCACAAGGTGCGTCCATTTATAAAAACCCGCTTGGGTGCGCTGGCCGCCAGCCGTGAACCGGTCTGGATGGCGGGGGTGGTGTCCGCCCTGCGAACCATGGTGACCAAACGCGGCAAGATGGCTTTCATCGTCTTGGATGATGCCAGCGGGCAGGTTGAAATTTCCGTATTTAACGAGCTGTTTGAGTCCAATCGAAGTTGGTTAAAGGAAGATACGCTGCTGATCGTTCAGGGCAAGGTGTCCGATGACCAGTATTCCGGCGGTTTGCGGGTGGTGGCTGAGGGATTGCACAACCTGACTTCTGCACGGGCGCACTTTATCCGGGGCATTACGCTCAAAATGAATGGTCAGTCCAATATCGAACTGCTCAAGTCAGCCTTAGAGCCTTTTGTAGACCCAGAGCAGGGTTGCAAGGTGGATATTGAATATCACAACGGACAGGCCGCTTGTATTGCCACCTTGCCAGATGCCTGGAGGGTCAAGCCGGATGATGCGCTGGTCGCCCGTCTGACCGACTGGTTGGGTGAGGGCGGAGCCAGCTGGGTGTATTAGGCCCCTGTTACGTCCATCTTGGGCCTGCGCCCGGCCATTCAGGTGTGTTGGGGTATTAGCCGCGCTTGTGGACCTGTTCGACCACGTCCATCAGCTTACGTACCCGGTCTTCATAGGTGTGTTGCCCCATCACCCGTCGATGGGCTGCCTCTGCGACATCGCGTGCCTGCTCAAAGTGCGCCAGCCAATATTGAATCTGTGTGATGCAGTCTTCAAAATCGGTGTACCCCGCCCATTCGGAGCGCAGGTCAAAGTCGTCTTTGGCGTGTTCGCGGGTATCTGTCAGCAAAAAGCCGCCACGCGCTGGCACGCCATAACAGCGTTCCGGCAAGCCCCAGCTCATGATGCCGCCGTGGTCACAACTGGATCGGTAACTTAAATTGATTTTGCTGCGTTGAATCACATCGATTTGTTCTTGCTCTGTCATGCCGCCAGAGGTTCTGAACAAGACGCGCAAGCCGAGTGCTTCAAGGCGTGGTTTCAGTGCTTCAAAAAAGCGCTGGCGATCCGCGTGCTCCTTGTAGCGCTTGCCGTCCATATTGCCCACAAACGACACGTCGTAACGGTAAAAGTCCTCGTTGCGCATATCGGCCAATGACTGGCCATGCAGGTTGAACTGGCTGGCCCATACGGCATTGGCGTGGTAGTGCACCACGGGGGCAAAACGCCAGGTGGGTTGCAGGGTGTGGGTGGCGTAAATATCCAGCGGGCGCAGCAGGCGGAAAAAAGCCAGGCGACGGCGACGCAGACCCATGTGCCACGGGGCATCGCGATCAATGCCAACCACGGGCACCCCCGCTTTTTTTGCGCTCATGTACAGGCGGGTGGCGTTCATCGGGGCGCGGGCACCTTCATAGAGGTTGATCACCACCGCCTTACAATCGTCCAGTTGTTGATGGGTGGGACGCCAGCAGTTTTCAATCACGCTGTAACCGCAGTTTTCGAAGGCTTCGTGAAGCGGCGCAAAGCCTTTTTTAAAATTGAGTATGACGGTGCTCATGGGGTTCGGCTTTCTTGGCGATCGTGACGAGGGCTCTCCTGGAGCTGCCTGCGGGTGGCAGCCAGGACGGTATCGACTGGCAGCGTGACCAGGCAATCTGAGACCTTGCTGCCGCCGCATCCGTCTCGACCGCAGGGTCGGCAGTCATGTGTCGGGCTGGTGATGACAATGTGTTGACCCATGCGTGGTGTACCCCAGGGGCCCCATACGTTATCACCCGAGGGTCCAAAGAGGGCCACGGTGGGGGTCTGCATGGCGGCTGCGATGTGCATGGGGGCTGAATCGACACCAATAAACAGGGCGGCGCGATGGCTCACGGCAGCCAGTTCTTTCAGGGATAACTTCGCCGTTAAATCCAAGGCCACGGTCTGTTGCAACCCGCTCTGGATGCGTTGGGCCATGCCTTGCTCAAACTCGCCGGGCGCGCCAGTCATCACCACGCGATGGCCTTGTGTGTGCAGTTGGTTAATCAGCGCGCTCATCTTGGCTTCGGGCCAGCATTTGAAGGCCCAGCGAGAACCAGGGTGTATGTGTATAAAGGGCTCGCCCAGCAAACCGGCCTGGGCCAGTAAACCGTCAACACGGGACTGAGCGGCTGCACCGGGGGTTAACACCAGCGAACGCTCGGCGGGCTCTGGATGAATACCCAGCACCCTCAGGTGGTCCAGGTTCACCTCCACCGTATGGCGCCCCCCGGCGCGTGCCAGGCTGACGGTGTGGGTAAACGAGTTGCGCCAGAAGGCGGCGTTGCGGCCATTGACCGAGGCGGTGACGGCCAGCGGAATGCCGCACAGTCGCTTGATCCATGCTCCGCGCCAGTGTTCGGTCAGATGGATGAGCAAGTCATATTGGCGCGCCTTGAGTTGTTCCAGCAGTGCTTTTTCTGCGGCGAATTGCCCCAGGGTGCCCCGCTTTTTCCATTGACGATCAATACAGTGCAGTGAGTCCAATGCCGGGTGTTGCGAGAGCATGTCCGCTGTGTCGGCATATACCAACGCATCAATCTGCAGGTGGGGATGGCGGTTTTTCAGGACCTGCAGGACGGGACTGGCCAACAGCACATCCCCGTGGTGACGCAGTTTGGTCACCAGTACCCGGGAGATGGAGTCAAAGTCGATTGGGTTTGCCATGCGTGTTGTTGTAGGTGTTGTTGTTTGAATAGTTGTGGGGGCAAGAGTCTCTATTCTAAGGCTTTACGGCACTTATCCCTTAGAATAGCGCAAACTTTAGGGGACGCCACCCATGGCCCAGACTGGCCGAGCCGTTGAACTTGCAATTATCAGACAGCACTACAACCCGTTTGGCGGCGCAGAGCGCTTTGTCGAGAATGCGTTGCAGGCGCTAAGTGCTGAGCGTGGGCTGGCGCTCACCATTTTTGCGCGTCAATGGCCACAGGGGGCGGCTCATCAGGCCCGATGTGTGCAGATCGATACCCCGAAAAAACCCAACTGGTTGCGAGATTCCTGCTTTGCCAGGCGGGTGCAGGCCGCTTTGGCCGGGGCCTCGTTCGATTTGGTGCAAAGCCATGAGCGGGTGCCGGGCGTACCCTTGTACCGTGCCGGTGACGGCGTACACGCTGCCTGGCTGGCCCGCCGCGCGCGCTGGTTACCTTGGTACAAGCAATTGGGTATTTATTTAAGCCCATACCACTGGTACGTTAAACGGACCGAGCGGGCCATGTACCGGCATCCAAATTTCAAGCGGGTGATTTGCAACTCAGGCTTGGTACGAGACGAAGTGCTGGAACACTTTAAAATACCACCTGACCAAATCAGCCTGATCTACAACGGTGTCAATACCCGCCACCTTGTGCCAGCAACACCCGATCAGCAGCACCTGGCCCGTGAACGGCTGGCCTTGCGATCGGATCAACGGGTGCTCTTGTATGTCGGCTCCGGATACGAGCGAAAAGGCGTTCGTTTTATACTCCAAGCCCTCTCGACACTTGTACCGCAGGTCGGTGGGCAAGGTCACTCCCTGACATGCCTGATCGTAGGGCATGACAAACACCAAGCTCGGTACATGCGGATGGCCGATGCGCTGGGCGTGGGTCAATACGTGCGTTGGTGTGGACCGCAAAACCCGCTGACCGATTACTGGGCCGCTGCCGACGGGTTTGTGCTGCCGACTATTTATGATCCATGCCCCAACGCCGCGCTCGAGGCCCTGGCCTGCGGCTTGCCAGCGTTTGTATCCGATGCGTGCGGTGTAGCGGAGTTGTTGGGGCCATTAACGGACCTGTGTGTTCACCGTTGTGGTGATACGGCGCAATTGGCTCGACAACTGTACGCTTGGTGGGCCATGAGCGCCGAGGCGCGTCAGGCCATGCAACATCAGGCACGCCTGCAGGCCGAACACGTGTCGAATGAACACATGACCGCCCGGCTGCTGGAGGTATATCACCAGATGCTGGGCACCGCGCCTCTTCAGAAGGACTTCTCTTGATGACCACAAGCATGCAGCTCTATTGGCGATTGCTTCACTATGTCAAACCACACATCAAAGTGTTTGTGGTTGCTATTTTGACCACCGCAGCCATGAGTGTCACCGAGCCGATGTTCCCGGCGCTCATGAAGCCGCTGCTGGATGAAGGGTTTTCGGCCAGCGCCGATCCCGACTTGCTCTGGAAGCTGCCGTTGGGCATCGTGGCGATTTTTGTGGTGCGCGGCATTTTTGGATTTATTTCATCTTATGCGTTTGCCTGGGTGGCCAACCGTGTGATTCAAGACTTGCGTGATGCCATGTATCGCCGCCTGGTGCACCTGCCGGACACCACACTGCGTTCACGTCCCTCCAGCAGTTTTATCACCAAAGTGACCTATGATGTGGCCGGTGTGGCCGATGCAGCGGTCGGTGCGCTCACCACCATGATTAAAGACTCGATGGCCATTATTGGCCTGGTGGCCTGGTTGATGTACTTGAACTGGCGATTGACGCTGATCTGCGTGGTGGTATTGCCCGCGATGTCGGTGATCGTGCGCCAGTTCAGCAAACGGCTGCGCGCGCTCGGCCGCGCCTCGCTGGACAGCAACTCCCGCATGACTCAAATCCTGCAGGAAACGGTGTTGAACCAGCGTGTGGTCAAGGTATTCGGCTTGCAAGCCCTGATGCGGCAAAAGTTTGCCAAAGAGAACAAGCACATGCGTGCCGTGAACATGAAGCAGAGCATTGCGTCGTCCTCAACGGTGCCGATTACCCAGTTTTTTGCGTCGGTATCGCTGGCCACGGTGGTGTACATCGCCTTGAATCAGTCGATGCAGCAGCAGTCCACCGTAGGCAGTTTTGTGTCGTTTATCACCGCCATGTTGATGTTGCTGGCACCCATGAAGCGTCTGGCCGATATCAATGGCCCCCTGCAGCGCGGGCTGGCCTCAGCCGACAGCGTGTTTGCCTTGCTTGATGAGCCGACCGAACCCGAGCAAATCGCCGCCTACAACAAGCCGATTCAGGGCGAAATCACCTTTGACCATGTGGGCTTTGAATATCCAAACAGCCAAAAGCCGGCCTTGCGGGACATCTGTTTATCAGTCAAGCCGGGCGAAACCCTGGCCTTGGTGGGGCCATCAGGAGGGGGTAAATCAACCCTGGCAACCCTGATCCCGCGCTTGATTCAACCCTCCTCGGGCAAGGTACTGGTCGATGGGGAGGATATTCTGTCCATCCCGATGGCAGCGTTGCGTTCACACATTGCGTATGTGAGCCAGGATACATTGTTGTTTGACGACACCGTGGCCAAAAACATTCAGTTGGGGGTTGATCGCGTTGTCACTCGCCAGGAACTGGAGGAGGCCGCCCGTGCGGCCAATGCGCTGGAGTTTATTATGCAAATGCCCGAGGGTTTTGAGACCCGCATCGGAGAGAACGGAACCCGTTTGTCCGGTGGACAAAAACAGCGCATTTCGATTGCGCGCGCCATTTTGAAAAATGCACCGATATTGCTGCTCGACGAGGCCACCTCCGCGCTGGACAATGAATCGGAAAAAGCGGTGCAGGCCGCGCTCGACCGGTTGATGACCAGCCGCACGACCGTGGTGATTGCGCATCGCCTGTCCACGATTGAGAACGCCACCCGAATCGCCGTGCTGTCTGACGGAGCCATCGCCGAAGTGGGTACCCACCAGGAGTTGCTGGCCAAAAAGGGCGTCTATGCCAATCTGCATGCCATGCAATTTACGCAGGTGACAGGAGCGCATCCATGAACGCTGTGGTCACCCCTCCGATAAAAATTCTTCACACTGAAGCCTCGTGTGGCTGGGGCGGACAGGAAATCCGCATCCTGGAGGAATCGAAGGCCTTGCGTGCCCGCGGGTACGAGATCGTGCTGGCCTGCCCGTCCTACTCCAAAATTTATGAAGCGTCCGTCAAACTGGGTTTTGAGACGCATGCAATCGACTTGGACAAAAAAAAGTGGCGCACCGTCAAGGCCATGCGCGCGTTGCTGGCGCGGGTGCGTCCCGACGTGGTCAATACCCATAGTTCCTCTGACAGCTGGATCACGGCGGTGGCTCGAATCGGCTTGGTGCCCAATCCGGCGGTGGTCCGTACCCGGCATATTTCGGCACCTGTCTCCAAAAACGCGGTCACCCGCTGGTTGTATCGAAAAGGCGCTGATCATGTCGTGACAACGGGTGAGTCGTTGCGTGAGACGCTGATCGCTGATTTGTCGCTCGACCCACTCACGCTGACCTCCGTGCCCACCGGGATTGATCCGGAGCGGTTCAGCCCACAGGACAAAGTACGCGCCAAGCAGGCCATCGGGCTGGATCCGTCGGTCCATATACTGGGGATTGTTGCCACGTTGCGCAGCTGGAAAGGCCATGCTGATTTGATCGATGCGTGGGCGAGCCTGTGCCAGGCCTTTCCCGGCTGGCACCTGATGATTGTCGGGGACGGCCCACAGGCCGACAATATTAATCAGCAGGTTAAGGCGCTGGGGCTACAGGCGCGGGTCAGTTGCATGGGTCAGCAGGCGCGTCCCGAGGATTATCTGGCGGCGATGGATGTGTTCTGTTTGCCCTCGTATGCCAATGAGGGCGTACCCCAAGCCATTTTGCAGGCCATGTTAAGTGGTTTGGCGATTGTAACTACTCCGGTGGGGGCCATTCTGGAGGCGGTGACTGACCAGCAAACCGCGCTGGTCGTGGCGCCGCGTGTGGTTCCGGCGATTGCCGATGCGTTGCGCACGCTCATGTCGCAACCGCAGCGCCGTGCTGAGTTGGGTGCTGCAGCGCGAATTAAAGCGCTGGAAAAATTCACCTTGGCGTCCATGGCAGACACCATGGAGCGGATCTTTATCCAGTCGCTGTGCCCACGTCATTTGCAAGTGATTAACGTGACTCGCATCGGTGATACCCTGCTCGCCACACCTGCGATTGCGGCCATTGCCGCCCGTTGGCCCCGTGCGCGCTTGAGTTTGTTGGGGCATCCAAACCGCTATGAGGTGCTGGAGCATTTCCCCGGTGCCCATGAAGTGGCCGCTATTGAGAAAAAGCGTGCCCGCTGGATGAATCCGTTTGGTGTCAAACGCGTCGATATGGCGGTGGTGTTTGGCTTTGACCTGCCACTGGTGCAATACGCGCTGCGCACGGCACATCGGGTGGTGGCCTTTCGCCAAAGTGATCAACGTGTAAATGCCCGTCTATGGCGGGCAGTTCCTCCCAATAATTTTCATGCCGAACATGCCGTTGAACATGCGTTGTGTTTGAGCCAAGCGGTACGTGCACCGCTCGCGGCGTCAGGTAAACGACTGGTGTTAAAGCTGACACAGGGTGAGCTGAACGCCGCCTCCAACACCTTGCGCAAACCCGGGCTCATCGGTCCGCTGATCGGTTTTCAGATGGTGAGCTTTCCGACCAAAGCCTATCGTGATTGGCCCAAAGAGTCGTTTCTGGCACTGGCCCAAGCGTTGCTGGAGCGACATCCCGGTGCGCATTTTTATATCCTGGGGGGGGGAGATGACACGGCTACCACGGGTTGGCTGGCTGCACGCTTAGGCGACAAGGCCACTGAATGGGCGGGCAAGCTGAGCCTGCGTCAAACCGCAGCGGTGATTGCCCAATTGAATCTGTATGTGGGCGTCGATACCGGCCCGACGCACATCGCCGGGAGTCTTGATACGCCAATGGTGGCGATGTATCACAGCAAATCGCCCAGTGGGCGTTATGGTCCTATAGGTCGTCCCCGCACCATGTTGATTGATCACCCCAACGCCACCGCCCAGTCCAGTGAGCTTGATGCCATGTCTGCGATTGACGTGCCGACCGTCGCGCAGGCTGCGCTGAGCTTGCTCGGGTAGATTGCCAGCGCATGCAGGTCCTGCAGGTTAACCAGCAAACGGGCATTGGGGGCGGAGAGTATTACACCGCCTTTTTGACGCGTCACTTGGAGGCCTTGGGTGTTCACACCGTGTTGCTGACGGATCCCAGGGCAGGTTTTTGGTCGCAACTGCAGTTGCCTGACAGCACCCGGGTGGTTTCCGGTGAACAGCCGTTGCTGGACGCCATCAATTCGCACAACGCCCCCCTCTGGATACTCGGTCATGGCCCTGTGCCTGTCCACTTGCTCGAACAGGCGGGCCACTGGCGCCGGCAGGGACGCCGGTGCTGGGTCACCGCCATTGCCCATATGCCGGTTCAGGGGCGTAATCCACGCGCATTTGACGGCCATGACATGGTCTTTCCTGTCTCGCGTTGGGTGATGCAGGGGCTTCTAGAGGCGGGGGTTCCCACCTGGCGCTCGCCGTTGTATGGTGTGGCGGATCTGAGCCGTTTTAATGGTGCTCAAGACGCCGCGCGGCGGCCTGTCTATCGGGCGTCCACCCTGGAGCCCGATCTTAAAAAGCCCCGGGATCGTGTGCTCAAGCGGTTGGAGCGATGGTCCGAGCCGCTCATGGCCCGTCTGGCTCCTGCTGTTCAATATCACAAACGGCCCGGGTTGACGCTGGGGGTGGTGTCCCGTCTGGCCACCATCAAGCAGTTCCCAACCTTATTCAATTATCTGGTGCCCGTATTGCAACGATTTCCGTCTATTTATATAGATGTGTTCGGAGCTGGCGGTTACGCCTCGGTGCGCGATCTGAAGCAGGTTGTCAAACCGCTTGGTGATAGGGTCCGGTTCTGGGGAGCGCAGCGCGATGTAGAGGCGGTGTACCATCAAATAGACGCCTTGCTGCTCGGATTGCCTGAAAAAGAAGCCTTGGGCCTAAATGTACTCGAAGCCACCGTGTGTGGTGTGCCGGTACTTGCCGTTAACGCGCCACCATTTACCGAGACGGTGTTACCCGGTGTTAATGGTTATTATTATGAGGATCCGCGCAAGGATGGCGGAGCCAGCGTAGAGGCTTTACTGAAGACACTATTGTCCAATGGTGCGACACTACCGCACTCGGATGAACAAAAAAAACTACTGGCCCTGTTTACCGATTCTGCGTTTGCCCAGCGTGTTGCGCAGATGGTCCATGACGGGAGCCAGATTCTGCTGTCATGATAAAAAATTTATCGAACCGTTGTCTCTATCCCGTTTACGTACTGGCGCTCATGCTGCCGTTCAACGGTGTAATTGCCTTAAAGCGCCTTGCCTTGCTGTCGATCATCGTGTGTGTGGTGGTTCACATGGGCCGCCAACAATCTGTGATTGACCACCGCTTTAAACTCATCATGGGCTTTTTAGCCCCGTTGACCGTACTGGGGCTCTATGTGTTGGGGGTATCCGTACCCTTGAGCACCCAGTGGTTTGACAGTTTGCGCAATTGGTACTCGGATCAGTTTATACCCTGGTGTGCCATGCTGGCCCTGCTGGTTTTGTTGACCCGTCAACGCGACCCGGTGGGGGCTGTTCGGCAGGTGCTCTGGACACTGGTGTTCGGCTTTTGTATCGCCTGCGTACTCACCTTGGTGGCGCTTAACCTCAGTCATGATGCCCGTCCAGAGGTGTTGTACCACTGGGTCCATGGTGCGGGGCAGTTCAGTACGGTGATTGGTTGGATGACGCCGGTGATCGCGTACTTGTGGTTAACAACCCCCCCGGCCACCGATCACAACCGCCTCACGTCGGCTCGCCTCGTCCTGATGTTGGCGATCACCTTGCAGTTTGTGATGGCCAGTGTGACCTTGGTGCGCATGTTCTGGATCGCCAACCTGGTGGTGGTACTGGTGATACTCCTGGGCGTATACCGGCTGCGTCAGCCCTTGGGCGTGTCACATCGCGCCTTGATGTATGGGGCGCTCGTCGCGCTGGTGCTCCACACCGCCGGGTACTGGTTGGTGGGCGCGACCAAGCCGGTGAGTTATCTGGACCGGAGCCTCAGCCAGTCAGATCCCGCTAGGCCAAATAATGCCCAGTTAGAGGCCGAAGCCTACAACAGCGGTGAATTTGAACCTGTGCTGTCGGGTGTTCTGGTGGCTCAGGGGCCCGCTGCAACGGGTCAGGTGGGTTCTGATATGCCTTTGCCTGTGCAAATTGAAACACTGGTCCACAACGAGCGCTACGAAATCTGGGCTTTTTGGTGGAAAAGAATTCTGGAGCGTCCCTGGTTTGGATATGGTTTTGGTTTGGCCACGCCGCCCAATGCGGTGCGGTCGCAAATGCCGTCCTATTGGCCCGTCCTGTTTGGGGCCCATGCCCACAACCGGATCATCAATTTGCTGGCCCAACTGGGGTTTGTCGGGTTTTCAGTCTGGTTGCTTGCCCAGCTCTGGCTGATGAAAGCCTGCGCCCGGGTGTATCAAAACAGCGGCGCTGTCGCGATGGGCCTTGAACAACAAACGGCTGCGCTGATGTGCATGGCCTTATGGGTCGCGCATCTGGTCAAAAACATGACAGACGACTATTTTTCGCGTAACCCGGTGTTCATCTTCTGGTTTGTGTTCGCGATCTTCAGTGCCACCTGGCTGGGTACCTTGAGCACACCAGCCGATCACAAAGCGACTGCATGAAAAAAATCCTTGTCATTCGCAGAGACAATATTGGCGATCTGGTGTGCACCACGCCTTTGCTGATCTCCCTTCGCCAGGCCTTTCCTGATGCATGGATCGGTGTGCTGGCCAATGCCTACAACGCCCCGGTCCTCGAAGGGCACCCGGCCATCAACGCCTTGATGGTCTACACCAAGCTCAAGCACCGCCGGCGTGGTCAGTCCGCGCTGGGGGTGATGTGGGATACCTGGCGAATGGTGCGTCAATTAAAGCGGCTGGCACTCGATATCGTCATCCTGGCCTCACCGGGGGAGCAGGCTTCTGCCTTTAAATACGCGCGATGGGTTAAGGCCCGGCAGATTCTGGCCTATGACAACCCGGGCTTTGCGGCGTTGGCTGGTCGCGATGCGGCAATCCTCGAATCTAATGGCGTGGTTGATCAGCGTTATCAAAAAACGCAGTTGCGTTTATTACCCATGAAAGACGCCGCACAGGGGCATGAATGCGAAGCGACCCATCGGCTGATTTCACTCCTGGGGGTTACAACGCCTGTACCCGCCGTGCATATTTACGCGGGTCCCGACGCGGTGGGGCGCGTGGCCCGGTATTTCAGGCAGCCTGTGGTGGGCACGTATCGCCTGATGGTTCATATCAGCGCCCGTAAGCCCTCCCAGCGCTGGGAGCTTGAGCGATGGGTTCAATTCCTGCAGCAGGCGCATCAGCAACTGGATGTGGCCATTTACCTGTTATGGGCGCCTGGCGCCGCAAGCGACCCGCTACACCCCGGTGATGATGAGAAAGCGGCAAAGATCATCCAGGCGATGGGCCGCATCACGGTTCACCCCGTACCCACCAAGAGCCTGCATACCCTCATGGGAGCGCTGGCGCACGCTGATTTGGTGGTCTGTGCGGACGGGGGCGCGATGCATATTGCCGCGGGACTGGGAAAACCACTGGTGTGCCTGTTTGGCAAGTCCAACAAAGACCGCTGGCATCCGTTTGGTGTGCCTCACGTGGCCCTCCAGCCCCCCAGCGAGCATATTATGGACATTCCTGCCCAGGCGGTGGTGGACGGTTTATTAAGCCTGTATCCCGCCATTGGCCGGAGAACTTCGGCCCCATGAAGCAGCAACTCACACTGCCTGTCGTGATGACCGGCACGATTGTGCCGAACTCCAATTTTCTGAAGGTCCAGGACGTTGCGGTTCGCAAACAGCAGTATGTAGAGGCGTTAAGGTACTTCGCTGCGCTGGGGCCTGTCTTTTTTATTGAAAACTCAAGCTATCCACTGCTGGACGATCCAGACTTTCAGATACCCGGGGTACGCTGTTTTCAGTTTGCCGCAGGGCTGCCCGAGGACTTTGAGCGCGGCAAGGGGTATCAGGAGTTTCGCATGCTCGACGCCTTTGTTGCGTCTGAGCATTGCCCCCCCCGGTTTTTCAAGCTGACCGGGCGGCGTACGGTGATCAATTTCAGATATTTTCAGCGCAAGTACCAGCGCAGCACCTTTCAGTATTTTGACTTGTGGAAAAACGCCCATTTTGCAGACACCAGCTTTTTTTGCTGCGACAAGGCGTTCTATCAGGCGCATTTGTCGGGTCTGTATACCCAAGCGGATGATGCGGCGGGTCGCTTTATCGAGAAGGTGGTATATCCGGTGTTGCATGAACAGCACACCGTGCGCTTTCACCCCGTTCCGGCCCGTTATGAGGGGGTGGCCGGTACCAGTGGAAATCGGCTCAAAGCCAAGCCCCACCTGCCTTCCATCCTCAGACGGAGGTTGCGCGCATGGCTCGGAAAACGGGATTTGGACCAGCGGATTTTAGGCTAGCAAGTAGCATCAAAACAACAATTAGAGGGGGTAACACGACTCAATTTGTGCGTTTTGGTTGGGTTCTCTAACTGAGTCCGTGTACATTGCATCTGTGTCGTCAATAACGGCAAAGTTTTCAACCAACTTTAATAAGGGTGAACTTAACATGAACAAGAAGCTCCTGGCAGCAGCAGTTGGCGTGGCATTGGCCGCTCCTGCATTCGCACAATCCTCCAACGTAACAATGTACGGTCGTATCCACACAGCATTCGACAGCACCAAGAACGATGCTCCTGGCTCACGTACACAAAACGGTCTGGTTAACGAAGCTTCACGCTTGGGCGTTCGCGGCGTTGAAGATCTGGGCGGCGGTCTGAAGGCCCTGTTCGGTCTGGAAACAGCATTCAACTCCGACAACGGCGCATCTGGCCTGGGTAACACCCTGCGCAACGCCTACATCGGTCTGGATTTCGGTGCTGGTGGCAAGCTGTACGCTGGTCGTCTGGACTCAGCTGGTGGCGTAGCTCCTACCTACTCACAAGTTGGTGAAGTTATCAACTACATCAACCACGACACAGGTTCTGCACAGATCAGCGCTACACGTAGCTCTGGCACAGGCGACACCATTTTCGCTGAACACCGTCGCAGCAATGCTTTCGGTTACACCATCACCCCATTGACAGGTCTGCGTCTGGACGCACGTGTTGCTCTGAGCCAAACTGCTGACGCTGCTAACACATCGACAGCATTCGGCGCGATCCCAGCTGCAACCGCTCCTGCATCTAACGCTGGCGCTGGCGAAGCTGACACCAAGAACTACGAATTGGCTGGTACATACAAGTGGAACGCCTTGGTAGTTGGTGGTGCTTACGACAAGCAGACATTCAAAGACCGCACAGTACAAAACGCTGGCGCAACATCATTTGACAACCGCTACCAACTGGTTGCTGGTTACGACTTCGGCGTAGCCAAGATCGGTGGTCTGTTTGCACGTGAGCGTTTCAACGATGTTCCAGTTGGCAACACCAACCGCAACGAATACGCTCTGAGCGGCCAGGTTCCATTCGGCGCCCACAAGATCATCGCTACCTACGCACAGCGTCAATTGCTGGACACAGCAACTGTAACTGGTGCAAAGCGTAAGCAGTACCAAGTTGGTTACAACTACGACTTCAGCAAGCGCACAATGGGCTATGCTCTGTACAACGTTATCGATCCAAACACACAAGCTGGTAACGACAAGCAGAAGTCTGTTGTAGTAGGTCTGCGTCACAACTTCTAATTTGAACCTTACGGTTTAAATTAAGAGTTAAAAAAAACCGCCTTCGGGCGGTTTTTTTTGCCTATACGAATGTCAGACAATCAGACTGCCGCGGCCACGCTTTCTCCGTAAGGTGGGCGATGGTTCCGTCAGTCAGGATTGATGATTCTGCACCTGCGTTCTTTGAAGACCCGGGGGTGCAGGAGAGAGACGTGTTAGCGGGCTGCCGTCACACCCAGCCGTTCAAACAAGGCTTGATCGCGTTGTACCTGTGGGTTCTCGGTCACCAGCAGCTTGTCACCATAGAAAATCGAGTTGGCGCCTGCCATCAGACACATAGCCTGCAATTCATCGCTCATTTGCTCGCGACCCGCGGACAGCCGGACCATCGATGAGGGCATGGTGATACGTGCTACGGCAATCGTCCGGACAAATTCAAATGGGTCGATGGGTTCTTGATTGGCCAATGGTGTACCAGGCACGCGAACCAGGTTATTGATCGGGACTGATTCCGGTGGCTGCGGCAAATTGGCCAGCTGCGCAATCAACCCGGCACGCTGCTCGCGGGTTTCGCCCATGCCGACGATGCCTCCACAGCACACCTTGATACCGGCCTCACGGACATGGCCCAGCGTGTCCAGTCGGTCCTGATAGGTGCGGGTGGAGATAATGTCGCCGTAAAAATCTGGCGATGTGTCCAGATTGTGGTTGTAGTAGTCCAAACCGCTTTGTTTGAGCTGCTCGGCCTGATGCTCTTTGAGCATGCCAAGGGTCACGCAGGTCTCTAGTCCAATCGCTTTGACGGCGGAAATCATTTCAGCCACCTGTTCAATCTGGTGATCTTTAGGATTGCGCCAGGCAGCACCCATGCAAAACCGGGTTGATCCGCTGGCTTTGGCCGCATGGGCCGCTTCCATGACCTGATCGAGCGGCATGAGTTTTTCAGTTTCAACGCCTGTATCGTATTTGGACGATTGCGGGCAGTAGCCGCAATCCTCGGGGCAACCACCGGTCTTGATCGATAGCAAGGTCGACAGTTGTACTTCATTGGCGGGAAAGTGTTCGCGGTGCACCTGCTGGGCTTTAAACATCAGGTCCATGAATGGCAGGTTGTACAGGCGTACCACTGCATCAATAGACCAGCGTAGTGCGTCGCCATCGGCAGGTTGGGTCGGCTTGATGAGGGTAATGGGCTGAACGGCTGCGGCGGGTGCAGCCTGTGCGCTACAGGAAGACGTCATGGTATGTTCTTTTAATAGGATATTAGCTTCTGAGGGCTCTGATTCTAAACCAAAGTGCGGGTAAGTTACGGTTTACGAACACTATTTTTCCGATAGGTAATAGCTGCGATACCAATGGACAAAGCGCGCCACACCGTCGGCCAGCGAGGTGTTGGGCTTAAAGTGTATCCACTGCTCCAGCTCATGGGTGTTGGAGGCCGTCGCTTGTACGTCGCCGGCCTGCATGGGCATCATGTTTTTCTCAGCATACATGCCCAGGGCCGCTTCAAGCGCACCGATGTAATCCATCAACGACGTCGGCTGGCTGTTACCAATGTTAAAGATGCGATAGGGCGCATGACTCGTCGCCGGGTCCGGGTGAGTCGGGTTAAAGGTGGTGCTGGGGGTGGCCGGTTTGTCGATCACGCGGACGACACCTTCGACAATATCGTCGATATATGTGAAGTCGCGCGACATGTGTCCCTGATTAAACACATTGATGGGGCGATGATTGACAATCGCATCTACAAACAGAAAGGGCGACATGTCTGGCCGGCCCCACGGGCCATACACCGTGAAAAATCTCAGGCCTGTGGTGGGGATCTGGTACAAGTGGCTGTAAGTGTGGGCCATCAGCTCATTGGCTTTTTTGGTGGCCGCGTACAGGCTCACAGGGTGATCCACGTTATCGTGTTCGCTAAATGGCAGGCGGGTGTTACCGCCGTAGACGCTGGAGCTGCTGGCATAGGCCAGGTGTTCAACCGGATGCTGTCTGCAGCCTTCCAGGATGTTCATGAACCCTTGCAGGTTTGATTCCACATACGCATGTGGATTGACCAACGAATAACGAACACCGGCTTGTGCCGCAAGGTGAATGACCCGTTGGGGTTTGGCTTGAGCAAATAGCGCTTCCGTGGCGCCACGGTCTGCGATATTGAGCGCGTGAAACTGAAAGTTCTTGTAGCCGCTCAGTTGTGCAAGGCGTGCGTGTTTGAGCCCTACATCGTAATAGTCATTCAGGTTGTCGACGCCAATGACGGTATCACCGCGTTCAAGCAGGCGTTGGGCTGTGTGCATGCCGATAAACCCGGCTGCACCAGTCAGAAGAATATTCATTATCGGGGCGTCTTTACAGTAGAGGGCGCTTTATTGGTGCTGCAATGTGGGCTTCGGTGAGCGCCCGCCCAAGCGGTCGCATCAAACCAATCCACCCTACATTGTAATATGGAAGCCTGGGTCGCTGAGCACTCAGAACAACTCTGAGTTGCCTGGCTGTGCCTCTTGGCGCACCCACTGCGTCAACACGCGCTCGAATGCCTCGTACACCCTGCACAAATCGCTGTGGCTGATGCAGTAGGGCGGGATGACATACAGTGTGTTTCCCAGCGGTCTGACCAGAATATGCTCCCGCAGCAAGGCTTGGCGCAGCCACTGGCTGATCGACGAACCGTAACCTCCCTCGGAGGTTTTAACCTCAAACGCCGCAATGGTGCCGCACTGTCGGGTGCGTTGAACGGCAGGGTGCCGGGCCAGCTGCTCCAAGGCCATGGCGTGAGTGGCCTCGATGGTGCGGATCTGGTTCCACACCTGTTGATCATCAAATAGCTGCAAACTGGCCAGCGCAGCGGCGCAGCCCAAAGGGTTGGCTGTGTAGGAATGGCCGTGCAACAAGGCTTTGTTGACGTCCTGGGACAAAAATGCCTGATAAATCGCTGGCGTGGCGATCGTGGCTCCCATGGGTAAAAAGCCCCCTGTGAGGCCTTTGGACAGGCACAGGATGTCGGGGGCCAGGCCGCGGTGCTCGGGTGTGGACAGTTGATCGGCTGCAAACAAGGTGCCTGTGCGGGCAAAGCCGGTCATCACTTCATCAAAAATAACGGGGATACCCATGGACTGGCAACGCACGGTCAGTGCCCGGATGAACTCGGTGCGCACCATGCGCATGCCCGACGCTCCTTGTACCAGCGGCTCGATGATCAAGGCGGCGGTGTCGGCTGCGTGTGTTTGCAGGTAGCGGTCCAGGCAATGGAGGCTATCGCGTTCGGCCTGGGACGGGTCTTCTCCGTGGGCGGTGTCCGGATAGGGTAAAAAGTCGGTTTTAAACAGCCAGGGCTCAAACGGGGTGTAAAAGCCGGAGGATCGACCCGTCGACATCGCACCAAAGGTATCCCCATGGTACCCCCCACGCATGGCCAAAAATCGCCTGCGACTTTGCCCCTGGTTGCTCCAGTATTGGCAAGCCATTTTGAGGGCCACTTCAATCGCGGTGGAGCCATTGTCGGTAAAAAAAACGTGCTGTAATTGCCCGGGTGCTCTGTCGGCCAGCGCCTGTGAAAGGTTGACGGCTGGCGGATGGGTGATGCCTGCAAACATCGCTTGTTCCAGCTGCAGGGCTTGTTGCCCTATGGCTTTGGCAATCGCCGGGTGGCAGTGCCCGTGAATGTTCACCCACCAGCTCGAGACTGCATCAATATAGGCTTGGCCTGTGTCGCTGTACAGGTATGCTCCAGCGCCTTTGACAATCGGCAGGGGGGGGAGGGCCGTGGCTGCCTGCGTAAAAGGATGCCAGCAAAACTGTTGGTCACGAAGTAGCAGATCGGTGGTGTCTTGCAGTGCACGCTTGACGTGTGTGCTGGGCCCTGCAGCGCCGGGCTCGTTTCGGGGTGGTTTGCTCATAACGCAGCCAGTGCGTCGGCAAACCGGTTCGAGATCGAGAGTGCCTGCAGGCCGGGTCGCCCCAGGTTGGGTAGCAGCGGCAACTCAGCCAGTACGGGCACCTTGGCAAATTGTTCAATCGCATCTCGATTGGCGGGGTTAAAGGGCCCTACCATGACCACGCCCATCACCGTTAACCCGCGGTGCCGTGCCGCTTCAACGGTCAAGCGGGTGTGGTTGATGGTGCCCAGTCCGCTACGGGCAACGATAATCAGTGGCGTTGCCAGTTGCGTGATCAAATCAGCCATGCAGGCGGTGTTATTGATCGGGTTCAGCAAACCCCCCGCCCCCTCTATCACCAAACGCCCCGCGCTGGGGGTCTGTAACCTGGGCAGCTCGATGCAACTGCCTTTCAGCCGCGCTGATTCATGAGGAGGCAAAGGGGCTTGCAGCAGCACCGCCTCCGGATGAACCCTGCAGCCCGATAATCGGCTGACCCATTGTGAGTCGGTCCCTTCACCCCCGCTGTCACTGGTGGACATACCACTTTGAATCGGCTTCCAGTACTCGGCGCCCCATTGAATGGTCAGCCATGCAATCACAATGGTTTTGCCAACACCCGTGTCGGTGCCTGTGATAAATACGGCTTTGGTCATGCTTGATGCTCAATCATTAATACCGCTATATCGTAATTATTTACCAGCGGTGCGGGTAGGCTTTTGAGGATTTTTCGCAAAGCGGCAGGCTTGTGTTCAGGGTTGGGGGTGTCGGCGCCGATGTGTTTAAGTGACCTGGCAAACGCCAGTCCATTGGCATCGGTCTGGTAAAGGGTGTTCAGTTGCAGACGCACGGCATAACCGCTCCGCTGAAGGTGTGCATGCAGTGTGTGGATGTGGTCCAGCGTTGGCAGGTGGCGCAGGCCGCAATGTTCACCGTGTTCAAGATGCGCGGCTTTCCAGGGTGCAAAGGAGCTGTCCAGCAGTACGGTGATGGCCAGCCGCTGCGTTAACGCCAACCATTGCAACACGGTCTGGCTCAGGTCATCAAACCATTGAAAACACATATTGGATAAGGCCAGGTCATACCTTCGTCTTGATGACGTGGCTGTGTGCCCGGTCACGTCCGCTGTGTGGCCCAAACGTGGGTTGGGTTGCTGGGCGTCACCAATAACAAACTCAATGTGGGCATCGTTACGATACCGTTGTTGACAGTGGTCTATCATGCCCGGGGCGATGTCCATCAGTGTGATGTGTGACGAGGGGTAGGTCTGACGCAACCCGCGGTACACCGCGCCGGTGCCGCATCCAATATCAATCAGTTGCGGTGACGCCATCTTGTGAAGGTCCTGAAACTGCATGTGCGCCTGAGCGACCAAGGCTTGCGCAGACTGTGCCTGAACGCTGGCAGCAGAGTCGTAGGTTTCCGCTGCGAGTGAGAACCGTTGCGCCACAGCGATGTGATCTACAAATTGAACAATGGCGGGCAGGTAGTATTCCGGGTGCAGACACGGGCTCAGGTGGTTGTTGGCTTGTTCAATCCAGACAAGCTGGTCGGCGTTGAACGATTGCTCGGTCAGGTTCGCCGGCACAATTGGATCGTGGTGACTGGCCAGTGCCAGCACTGGCGTGTGGGTAGTGACCGGTGCCAGTTGTTTGAGTGCTAGCAGGTGATTGATCAACTGCTGGTGGGTGCTTGCGCTATCGAGGTTGATTCGCCGGGCTTGTTCGTCAGCAAATGAGGGTGTGGCGCCACAGCGGTTCAAAAAATCGAGCCAGGTAGGGGAGGGCTCGGTGTGCATCCGCTCGATCATGGCTTGCAACACGCGGGGCGGGGTACCGGGCAATCCGCCTTGCCTACAAAACCAGCGAAACCCATGCAGGCTGATCAGACCGCTCCATGCTTGGCCATGAACTGCCTTGTGATGAGCCAAAGAGGCAAACCCCATGGAGTGGCCTATCCCGACCCATTGAGTCCCTTGACTGAGTGTCAGCGGTTCGGCGTTCAGTGAATGATCCACCATGCAGGCATCTGGCCATTGACGCTGTAATAGGGTTTTGAGCCCGTTTAGGCTGCTGGTATCGAGCCCCCAGCCATGACACATCACAAACCCGAGCCGGTGTTTCATGACTTTTCCCAACTGCGCAGGCCCTCTTGCAGGGCGTGCAGGGCATCCTGACCGTGACGGGTTGAGAGTGCAATTCGAATGCGCGCGGTGTGTGGCGGAACGGTGGGTGGGCGAATGGCCGATACGAGGCATCCATGGTCCAGCAAATGCGCTTTAAGCGCCAGTGCGGTGTGTTCGTCGCCCACAATCACTGGGACAATGTGAGTGGTTGAACCGCCCGTCTGCAGGCCGATGTCGGTGCAAAAATCGCGTAGCGCCTGCGCGTTGCGCATCAATTGTTCGCGCTCGGCGGTCAGGGTGGGCAAGAGTGTGAGCGCTGCACTGACGGCGCCGATCACGGCCGGCGACGGTGCCGTGCTGAAAATAAAGCCGGTGCATTTGTTGACTAGGTAATCTTTGATGGCATGGCTACAGGCGATGTAAGCGCCGCTGCTGCCCAACGCCTTGCTGAAGGTACCCATGGCAACCCCTAGGTGTTGATCGCCGTCACGAAGCATCTGGCTGCACAGGCCCAAGCCATCGGGGCCTACAACGCCAGTGGCATGGGCTTCATCCAGATACAGGAAGGCCTGGTAGCGCCGGGCCAGCGCGGTCAGTGTCTGCATGTCGACCTGATCACCGTCCATGCCAAACACGGTCTCGGCCACAATAAACAGCGGTACACCTGGCCCGCCGTGCTGGGCCAACAGCGCTTCCAGATGCGCCATGTCGTTATGCCGATACCGGGTTTGTCTCACCCCGACCAACTGGCAGGCGTGGTGCAGGCTGGCGTGGTTTAAACGGTCGGTCAGCACAACGGGCGCAGCCCCCAGCACTTTGGCATCCAGCAGCGCCGCCAGCGCAGTGGCGTTCGCCTGGTAGCCTGACCCAAAGACCAGCGCGGTGTCCGTTCCCTTGGCGGTGGCAATCTGCGCCTCGAGCGCCTCATGGCAGGGCAAATTGCCCGACAGCAGCCGTGAGCCGGTGGCCCCAGTGCCATAGCGCGTGGTGTAGTCGATCGCGGCGGCCTTGAGGGCGGGGTGCTGAGAAAGCCCCATGTAGTCGTTGTGTGAAAAATCATGCAGCGCCGAGCCCGGCGGGCAGTACCCAGGTAAGCGCCTCAACAAGCCTTTGTCGGCCTGTTGTTCGCAAAATGCGGTGTAGCGCTGCTCAAACAATGGGTGTGTCATAAAAGGGCTTTGATGGCTCCGGGCTGCTCCGTTTGGCTCCGTTTTGCGCTGCGTTGGGCTCTGGTGGCTTGATCCTTACAGGGGCTTGTCAGGTCAGTACAATGTCGTACTGTTCCTGATGAAACAGATTGTCCACTTGCAGCGTGATGGGTTTGCCTACAAATTCTTCCAACATACCCAGGTGGACGGCTTCTTCCTCTAAAAAAAGGTCAATGACCGCCGGATTGGCCAGAATCCGGAATTCCTTGGGATTAAATTGCCGGCTTTCGCGAACAATTTCCCGCATGATCTCGTACGCAATGGTGCGGGCTGTTTTGACTTGACCTTTGCCGCTGCACGCTGGGCAGGGTTCACACAAAATATGCGCCAGTGATTCTCGGGTACGCTTACGCGTCATTTCCACCAGTCCCAGATTGGAAAAGCCATTGATAGTGGTGCGTGTGCGGTCGCGGGACAGTGCTTTTTTCAGCTCAGACAACACCGCATCTTTGTGCTCGGTGTTTTCCATGTCGATAAAATCAATCACGATGATGCCGCCCAGGTTACGCAGACGCAATTGACGTGCAATGGCCTGTGAGGCTTCCAGATTGGTTTTAAAAATCGTATCGTCAAAATTGCGGGCACCGACAAAGCCACCGGTGTTCACGTCCACGGTGGTTAATGCTTCAGTTTGGTCGATGATCAGGTAACCGCCCGACTTTAAATCCACCCGGCGGCCCAGTGCCTTTTGAATTTCGTCCTCGATGTTATACAGCTCCATCAAGGGGCGTTCCCCGGTGTAATGCTGTAGTTTGGCTTGTACCTGCGGGGCGTAGGTGATGGCGAAGTTTTGCAGCAGGGCGAGGTTTTCCGTGGAGTCGACCATGATGCTGCCCGTCTCTTCACTGACGAGGTCTCGCACTACACGTTCGGCCAGGCTCAAGTCTTGATACAACAGGGAGGAGGCGGGTTTGGTGCGTGCGCCCTCCAGCACTTCTTTCCAGCGAAGACGCAGGTAGTTGATGTCTGCGGCCAGCTCGTCTTCGGAGGCTTCCTCGGCATGGGTTCGGATGATGAATCCGCCCTTTTCCTCGGCGGGCATGAGCCGTTGCATGCGTTCACGCAGTTGCTCGCGTTCGGATTCTTTTTCGATCCGCTGCGAAATCCCGATGTGAGGGTCTTGTGGCAGGTGTACCAGCATGCGGCCTGCGATACTGATTTGTGTTGATAACCGTGCACCTTTGGTGACACTCTGATGCCTGTTCCCCTTAACAATCCGCGGTCTGGCCTCCAACCTCATTTTTTTCCTTGGTG
>DAITMV010000005.1:0-47326 GCA_036834985.1 Burkholderiaceae bacterium
TACCCAATCCAAGATAAGGCAAACCACGCACCGAGTTGGTACCACCCGCGCGAAATAAAAACTCTTGCGGAATACCTTGACGCCCCGATGAAATCACCGTGCCCAATTCAGCGCGCGCAGTGAGCAGGCGTGTGCCGCCCCATGACCAATAGCGCTGCGCCCGACCGTACAGCCGCACAAAATTTTGCTCCGACAACACATTGCGCGACGCCCCGGCCGCCTGTAACGTGAGCACATAGCCTTTACCCGGATTAAACAAATCATCGACCGCGCGCAGGGTCCATGCGCCACTGAGCGTTAATGCATTGACCACACTGGAGATTTGCCCTTCGGCAAACCGGTCCTCGGTCTGGTAGTTGATGCCATATTGCCACTCCTGCTGATGAACGAGTTGCCGGCGAATCACCCCAACCGCTGCGCGCTGCGTAATCAGCCCCTGGGCGTCTAACCGGTCAAAAGAGGCCCCGATGCTGTCCGTGATGCCTTTTCGTTTGGGTGGTAAAAAAAGATCCGTGTAGACCGTTTGTCGACGCTGTTCCAGGCGAATGCCCGATACGGAAGAATACGCTTTGTCCAGCACATTCTGGTTACGGTAACTGACCTCTGTTCGCAACCCCGTGTTGGAACTGACACCCGCGCCAAAACCAACACGGCGGGTTTGCGACTCAATCACTTTGACATGAACCGGCACCTGTTCATGCCGCTCGGGATCGGCCTCAATATCGACACTGACCGAGGAAAAATACGCCGTGTTTTGCAAATCAGCCTGCAGGCCCAGCAATTTATCTTGATCAAAGGGCTCGCCCGGCACAATGGAAATAAATCTACCCACCAGATCGGCGGGATATTTGCTCAGCCCCTCAACCTCCAGAGCCCCGAGTGTAAAACGCGGCCCGCTGTCGTATTCGACGCTCAGGCGCGCCGATTGGGTCTGAGGATCAATATCGGCATGACTACTGATCAAGACTGCCGCCGCAAAGTCTTTGCTCGAGAGCAAGTTTAACACAGCCTGTTTGCTGGCCGCCCAGCTTTTTTGCTTAAAGGGCTGGCCTGTCGACAGCGTCCAGGCCTCCATCAGCGCATTGATACGCGCTTTGGATTCATCAGACCCGTCGGCAATTGCACCGCTGAACCGGATATCGACATCCTTGACGAACACCGGGTCACCCGGCTCAATCTTGACCCGCAATTTGAGATCTTGCAGCTCGGGCTGGACCCGGGTGATGTGGGGTGAAAAATAGCCTTCGGTCCCCATGGAGTCGCGTACCACCGGCCGGATACGGCGCAATAGTTGAGCCACATCGCCGTCATCCTCAATGCGTGCCGAGCCGACCACCGAGGCAATCGCGTTCTCGATGTTGGCCCGAAATGGCTCCGGTACGTCCATGATGACGTCACTCATCTCAGCCGCCTGCGTGAGGGCGCTGGTCATGCCCACGGTAAGCCCCGCCATCAGGAGCAGGGCGCAACGCATCGGTCGGTTGACACAGGCGGGGATTGTTAACATACGTAACAGTTTAACGATAAAAAAACTCCCCTCGCCACCTCGCCGGTGAATCTGTGCCCTCCTCGACGGACCGATTGACCGTCAAAAAAATGACCCTGTGCGCCTCAACCAACATTTTCCCAACGGATTGTTTCACAAACCTTTTAAATCTATTTAACAGAATTTATAATTGGGAGACAATTGCACCCTTATTCAATCGTTCGAGAATTAAGGATTGGTTCACAATTGTTAAATCGAACAATGACACTTGCGCCTGCCAAGTGATGGAGCAAAACATGAGAATTGCCTTAGTTGATGATGACCCAACCCAGCTGGAAATGATGCGCTGGGTGTTAAGCGCTGCCGGGCATCATTGCCACATGTATGCCTCTGCCAAGGCGTTCCAGCATGACATGCGCCGTGAAAGCTTTGATTTGCTGGTGCTGGACTGGATGCTGCCCGACAACGACGGCGTGACCTTGATGCGCTGGGTTCGTGAAACCCTTGAGCAAAAAATGCCGATCCTGTTTGTAACCTCCAAAACCGACGAGGAAAGCATTGTCATGGCGCTGTCAGCGGGCGCGGATGATTACATGATCAAGCCCCTGCGTCGGGGTGAACTGGTAGCCCGCGTCGGCGCCCTGTTGCGTCGCGCCTACCCGGAAAGCACCGCACCGGAAACCATCCACATCAACGGCCTGGTGTTTGAACCTAAAACCACCACCGTCACCGTTGACAACCAGCGTGTTTCTCTGACGCACAAGGAGTTTGATCTGGCCTTGCTGCTGTTCCGCAATTTGGGGCGCCCGCTGTCACGCTCCCACATTCAGGAAAGCGTCTGGGGACATGATGAAGCCATCCCCTCCCGCACCATGGACACCCATGTATCCCGCGTGCGATCCAAACTGGGCTTGCGCCCTGAAGCCGGTTACCGCCTGGCGCCCGTGTACAGCTACGGTTATCGCCTTGAAGCGATTGACATGACTGAGGGCAGTCGCCATCACGATAAATCGTCCTCAGTAATCGCTTGATCCATCACAACGGCTTTTTTAACGTTTAGCCGCGGACATGTTTAGGTCAGGATTATCGACGCTCGGGAACAGGCCGCGTTTACGGCTGCCCGAGGGGCCAGCGTCGCCGCCTGCCCCCTGACGGGTCGATTCAGCCTGGCTGTTGTCTTTGACTGGCGTTAATTTATCAATGACACCGCTTGCTCTTCCCACGACACTATGGCTTGAAGGTAGGTGATTTCGAGACTCCAAAGCCCCCTGTGACAACTCTGGTGCGGCTCCATACTGAAGCAGTAGTTCGGCGATCCGCTGCTCGCCAGCATCCACCGCAAGCCCGTATGCGGTAGATCCCCGATAGTCTCGGCAAGCGACATCGCATCGTGAATACAGCAGCTGCTCTGCGGCCATCACATTGCCTGTCATTGCAGCAAGCATTAACGGGGTTCGCTTGCTCTGGCCAAGCTGGACATTAAGGTCAATCCCCTCTTTATCAAGCAACGCTGTAAGTGCCGACGAATGACGTCCGAGCACTGCGACATGCAATAGCGATATCTCATCAATACCCAACTTGACATTAGGATTGTCAATATTGTGGACGACGGTTGACAGACGGGTGTCATCTCCCAGTATGTTGATGATATTTTCTTTGTTCATCCGTTTAAAGGTGTCCGACAACAGGGCGTGATAGGGGTCCGTGATCGACTTCACCAACTTTTTAGGCATATCTTCTACAGACACCCCTCGGCGGTCCGCACCCGCCAGCACCAGTCCCAACAGCGCTAACGAATTACACCGTTCAAGGGCAATAGAGAGCGCTGTCTGATGATTATCATCTTTATGGCTTAGCAGATCCGGATATTGAGCCCCCACCATAAAGGCGCAAGAAAATTTGTTTAATTGTGCTGCGGTGTGGAGTACGGATTGCCCGGAATTCGAGAAAAGCTCTTCAAGGCCGTTGACACGGAGGCACCGCATGATCTGCTCGGCACCGTGAGAGACTGCAACATGAAACAAGCTGACCCCTTGAGATCCCAGTCGAATATACGGATCAAGGCCGCCCTCCATCCAATTCGTCAAGCGTTCAGAGGTCATCAAGCTCGAAATTTCTTCTAAAGAACACGGGTCAAACCTCGTTTTGACATTGTTTTCCAGTTGTACTTTATCGGTTGGGCTCAGTTGGCTGATGGTATTGTCTAAGGTGTCGATACCAAGCATCATGGGCGCCCGAGGCGGGATAGTTCTGGTGGAGTTAATTGGAGTAAGCATGGTCTGGCTGAGTTGTTTGCAGACCCTTGGGTCAAGACCTGCCATCAAAGGTTCCATGCCATATTATGTGGTGCAGGCACGATTGCCCACTCATCGATCGCCGACAACGCTAGAGTTACGGGCTTAACGAATTTATAATAGAGGGTTGGAAAACACAAAGTCACCATGGAGCTTCTCGCTTTAGGCCTTAACCACCAGTCAGCACCGCTGGCAATTCGCGAGCGCTTGGCATTTAATGCTGAGCAGCTGGGCGATACCTTGCGCTCATTTGCGAGGATGTGGACTGGGCAGCGAGTCGAGGCGGCATTGCTGTCGACCTGCAATCGCACCGAGCTCTACTGCGCTGTGGATCAAACCCCCAAGGCCCGTGAACAACTGGTGCAATGGCTGGCGAACGAGCGCGAGCTCTCGCCCGACAACCTCTCCCACCACGTTTACGTATTGCCACAAAGCCTGGCCGTGCGGCATGCCTTTCGTGTCGCCAGCGGGCTTGACTCGATGGTTCTAGGGGAAGCTCAAATCCTGGGCCAAATGAAACAGGCCGCCCGCCATGCCGAGGAAGCAGGCACCTTGGGCACTCACCTGCATCAACTCTTCCAGCGCACCTTCGCGGTCGCCAAAGAAGTGCGCAGCACCACAGAAATCGGAGCGCACTCGGTTTCCATGGCCGCAGCCGCGGTTCGGCTGGCGCAGCGCATTTTTGGTGATTTATCCAAACGTAAAGTGCTGTTTGTGGGCGCAGGCGAAATGATCGAACTGTGCGCAACCCACTTTGCCGCTCAACAGCCCAAGCACATCGCGGTGGCCAACCGCACCGCCGAACGCGGTCGCCAACTGGCCCTGCAATTTAATGCCGAGTCGCTGGCCTTGTCCGATTTGCCCAGCCAGCTGCACCGGTTTGACATCGTGATCTCCTGCACTGCCAGTACCTTGCCACTGATTGGCTTGGGCATGGTCGAGAGCGCCTGCAAACAGCGCAAGCGCGAACCGATGTTTATGGTCGATCTGGCAGTACCCCGCGATATCGAGCCGGAGGTCGCTCGGCTCGATGACGTATTCCTCTACTCGGTCGACGATCTGAGCGCCGTTGTTCAAGAAGGCCGTGAACACCGTCAAGCGGCTGTGGCACAAGCCGAAGCCATCATCGAGAACCGGGTTCAGGGCTTTATGCACTGGCTGGACGAACGCTCCGTTGTACCTGTCATCAAGCAGCTTCATGAAAAAGGCCAGCACATTGGCCAGATGGAACTTGAGCACGCTAAAAAGCGCTTGGCCAAAGGTGAAAACGCAGAGCAGGTGATGGAGCAACTGGCCCACCGAATGACCCAAAAATTCCTCCATGGCCCCCTGCAGGCCCTGCATCACGCCTCGCCCGCCGAACGCGACATGCTGCTCAAACTGCTCCCGCAGTTGTTCAGCCCCCGGCTTGCCGAGTCACACCCACCTCATCAAGACAACCACGACGAATGAAGCCCAGCATGCGCGCCCGCCTGGAGCGACTCGCCCAGCGGCAGGCTGACCTTGACGAGTTTTTATCACGTCAGGATGCAGCAAACGATCTAAAACAGCTCAAGCAGATGACGCGCGAGCGATCCGACATCCTGCCCGCCACCGAACGTTTTGCCGACTACCTGCGGATCGAAGGTGATCTGGAGACCGCCCGCCAATGGCTGAGCGACCCCGACATGCGCGAGATGGCCCAAGAGGAAATCGCCCACAACGAAACCGAGCTGGCGAGTATTGAAGAACAGTTGCAAACCCTGCTGTTGCCCAAAGATCCGGACGATTCGCGCAACATCCTGCTCGAAATCCGCGCCGGCACGGGCGGTGACGAATCGGCCCTGTTCGCCGGCGACCTGTTCCGCATGTACACCCGCTACGCAGAGCGTCAGGGCTGGCAGATCGAAATCATGTCGGCCAGCGAATCCGAGCTGGGCGGCTACAAAGAAGTCGTGGTTCGTTTTGCCGGTGAGAATGTGTATGGCCGCATGAAATTCGAGTCGGGCGGACATCGGGTGCAACGCGTACCCGCCACCGAATCACAGGGCCGCATCCACACCTCCGCTTGTACCGTGGCGGTGATGCCTGAGGCCGATGAACTCGAAGAAATCGCCATCAACACCGACGATTTGCGTATCGACACGTTCCGCGCCTCCGGTGCCGGCGGACAGCACATCAACAAAACCGACTCGGCCATCCGCATCACCCACCTGCCCACCGGTCTGGTGGTTGAATGTCAGGACGAACGCTCGCAGCATCGCAACAAAGACAAAGCCATGAAGGTGCTGGCCGCCCGCCTGCGCGACAAAATGGAGCGCGAGGCCCACGCCAAGGAAGCCTCCATGCGAAAAAGCCTGATCGGCTCGGGCGATCGGTCCGAGCGCATACGTACCTATAATTTCCCGCAGGGCCGCATGACCGACCATCGCATCAACCTGACGCTGTACAAGCTGGAGTACATCATGGATGGCGATTTGCAGGATATGCTTGACGGTTTGCAAGCCGCCCACCATGCTGACCTTTTAGCGCAGATGAGCGCCGAGGAATAAGCATGACCCAAGCACCGGCAGCTCCGTCCCCTGCAGGCCCGGGCCACAACGACAGCCATCCGACAAACGTCTACAGCCTGCTGGCCCGCGCACGCGACACCACGGGTCTGCCCCTGATGGAGCTGCGCATGCTCCTGTGCCACGTGACTGGCTGGAGCAAGACCCAGCTGATCACACGTGACAAGGAAAACCTTGACCACCGGGTGGCCGAGCAGTTTGATGCCTTGAGCCGCCGTCGCGCGCAAGGCGTTCCCATGGCCTACCTCATGGGCTACCGTGAGTTTTACCGACGCAATTTCAAGGTCAGTGAAGACACGCTCATTCCCCGCCCAGAAACCGAGGAGCTGATCGATCTGGCCCTGGCCCAATGGCCTGCCGGACAACCGGCCACCGTGCTGGACATCGGCACGGGCAGCGGCATCATTGCCATCACGCTCAAACTGGAGCGCCCCCACTGGACAGTCCACGCGAGCGACATCAGCCAGCGCGCACTGGACATGGCGCTGATAAACACACGCAGCCTGCAGGCCGATGTGCACCTGTTCCGCAGCGATTACTGCTCACACATTCCGAGTGATGTCTCGTTTGACATCATTGTCTCCAACCCGCCCTACATTGCAGCCAACGACGGCCATCTCCTGCAAGGCGATTTGCGCTTTGAACCACGCACCGCGTTAACCGATGAGGGCGACGGGTTTGCCGCCTACCGCGCACTGGCTGTGCAGGCCATGCGGCATGTCAAACCGGGCGGTCTGCTGCTGGTTGAGCATGGTTACGCACAACAAATCCAGATCATGGAATTATTCAACAAAGCCGGCTGGCAGGCCGTCCTGGGCCACAAAGACCTGTCGGGCAACCCCCGGATCGTGAGCGCCAAGGCCCCATCCATCCTCAATCAAGAGTAAACTTGAGGGATTATCGGTTCAGCATTTAGCAAGAAGGACACCTTTCCCATGAGCACCCACGACACCATTCACAGCATCGTCACTGGCAGCCCGGTTGTACTGTTCATGAAAGGCACGGCCAGCTTTCCCCAGTGCGGTTTTTCCGGTCGCGCCATTCAGATTCTAAAGGCCTGCGGCGTCAAGCAAGTAACCACCGTTAACGTACTGGAAGATCCGGAAATTCGCCAAGGCATCAAGGAATACACCAACTGGCCCACCATTCCCCAACTGTATGTCAATGGCGAGTTTATTGGCGGCTCTGACATCATGAGCGAAATGTTTGAATCAGGCGAACTCAAAACACTGATCGACGCTGTTAAAACCGAGGGCTGATTGACCACCACGCCCGCCGGAGCTGAACGCGTCATTGTTGCCATCACAGGCGCCAGTGGTGCCATGTACGGCATCACCCTCCTGCGGGCACTGCAGCAAATCGCGCATGTACAAAGCCATCTGGTGGTATCACCTTCAGCGTGGTTGACCATTCAGTCAGAAACCCAACTGGGCAAGGAAGAAGTTGAGGCACTGGCCGATGTGGTGCATTCTCCCAAAGCGATTGGCGACAGCATTGCCAGCGGCTCGTTCATGACCCGGGGCATGGTTATTGCACCCTGTTCCATGCACACCCTGGCCGCGGTTGCCCATGGCCTGTCAGACAACCTGATTGCACGGGCCGCCGATGTCACCCTCAAGGAGCGTCGCCGGCTTGTTCTACTGACCAGGGAAACCCCGCTGAACCTGGCGCATTTGCGCAATATGGTGGCGGTCACCGAGATGGGAGGCGTGATCATGCCACCCGTCCCGGCGTTCTATCATCATCCTGAAACGATGAACGACCTGTTCACCGAAGCCACCGCCCGGGTGCTGGACCTGCTGGGCTTGCCCAGTGCCAGTCGCCTGGAGTGGACCGGACTGTAAACAGTTAAGGCCGCTTCACACAGCCCCCTTGGCCAGACTTAATTGAGCGACTTGCTAATCACAAGGCCCACGGCCTTGTCCGGGCTGGTATTTGAGCGGCCCGCCACATAGTAGCCCTGCAGCTTTAAATCACGATCAATCTTGTAAATACCCAACAGGCTCAACTCCTGCTGCGCATCCCTACCGCTTACCACTGGACGGCGGTAATCATATGCCACGCCCAGCGAGGTCTCGGGCGATAGGTTGTAACTTGACCCAATGGAGTAATAGGGCACATTATTAAAGCTCACACCGGCCGGGCTACCCATAAAGCGGTAACCAGCACTGCCAAATACATTCCATGGCCCGTCCACAGAAAATCCATCCAACTGCACGGCATAGTCTGTTTTGCCGGTGCCCAAGCCCTTGGTGTCATCGGCAGTGGGTACTTTGACCTTGCCGATCAGATCAATCGCCGAGGTTTTTGTGGCGGACAAGGCATAGCTGGTGGACAACACCACATCGCCCAGACCGGAGGCCGAGCGACGCTGGGTCGCCGCATTGCGGGTCACAATCGGAGATGAATCGATGCCGCCAATCACGTTGGCAGGGCCTGTAATTTTCAGATAAGGCACTGTGACCTTGATGGATACATCACGACTGGCTTCGTACTTCAGAATGATCGGGATATACGTGATGTCGGTTGACACCGTTTGCCCATACTTACCGGTGCTATAGTCAAAGCCGGTACTCAAGGTCAACGGCAAACTATCCGCAGGAGCCGAAGTGGCCGCCTGTGCCGCAGAACCCATCAACCCGATGATGCACGTCATACCCAGAGCCACACAACGCTTGAAGTTTGTCATGTTTTATCTTTCTTATCGTATTGGTTTTTGTCTCACCGCCCGTCAGGTAGTGTAAGTTCACCCGAATGAAGTAAACGATCCCCAGTTTGGGTATACCGCAGCCCACGTTCGCGATGAATCATCCTGGATCCGACTGGCAGTATAATAGTGGGCTAACCCTCCGGGCAGGATCATTTGGAAACCAGCGCGTTCAAACTCGGCCACATCCGGCATCAGGCACTTGTATATGGCCTGATGGTGGTGCTCGCCTGGGCGCAGGTATTTTCGGCGCTGACCTGGGTTAAACAAGCCCCAGACAGCAGCATGGGCTGGATGACAGACATCTGCTACAGCCACGGCCCATACGGCGACACCACACAAAAATCGCCCCTAACCGATCACTGCCAATCCTGTCTGACAGCCTGTGGTTTGGCACCAGCCCCCAATCATGACGTACTGGGCAGCTGGGCTCAGGCACTGAGTCACGAACGGCCTGTTGTATTTTCGAAGTACATCACCCGCTTTACCCTATCTCGCCCACACGGGCACGCGCCACCCCTCTTCGCCTGACATGTAACGTACTGCCACCACGCCCGGCCGCTACTGTTCTGGTCTGCGTGGTCGTTTAGCGATGCCACACGCATCGCAACAACCCTTGTCACGAAGACTTTCCATGGATATTTTGTTACCCATGGTGCTGGCTGCCGCCAACACCGCAACGCCCGCTCCCTCTGTCAACCCTACGACGCTACCGGATGTCAACATCACGGCCGCCACGGAGCCCGTCAAAGGCTTGACGCAACCATCCGCCAGCGCCGCGCGCGACAAACTATCGACCGTACCCGGCGGCACCCAAGTCATCGAAACCTCCACCTTCAGCGAAGGACGGGTGTCCACCTTAAGCGATGCCTTGGGCTTGGCGGCAGGCGTTTTTATACAGCCCCGCTTTGGTGCCGAGGAGTCACGCCTGTCCATCCGGGGATCCGGCATACAGCGCACGTTCCATGGCCGTGGTATCCGTTTGCTGCAAGACGGCATCCCCGTGAACTTGGCCGACGGCAGTTTCGACTTTCAGGTCACCGAGCCGCTGGCGACGCAATACATCGAAGTACTGCGGGGAGCGAATGGCTTTGGCTACGGAGCCGCCAACCTGGGGGGCGTGGTCAACTACATGAGCGAAACAGGCTTGACGGCGCCCAAGGCATCGGCCCGCATCGAGGCGGGCAGCTACGGTTACCTCCGACTGCAAGCTCAGGGCGCGTTTAATACCGGCACAACCGATGGCTACGCCACCATCACGCAGTATCAGCAAAACGGCTTTCGTGAGCACGCCAGACAAGATTCGGCCAAAGGCATCGCCAACCTGGGTTTTCAGATCAACCCGGATATCGAAACCCGCTTTTTTGTGACCAGCGTCCGCAGCAACTCGGATTTGCCCGGCAACCTGACATATCAGCAGTTGCGCGACAACCCCCGCCAGGCCAACGCCACCAGTCTGCGCTTGGATCAAAAGCGTGACTTTGACATCGACCGCCTGTCCAACCGCACCGTCATGCGCGTTGGCGGTGGCCTGTTGGATATGTCAGCCTATGGCAGCTTTAAAAAGCTGTTTCACCCCATTACGCCTTGGATTGAACAAGACAACAAGGATTGGGGAGCCGCCGTTCGCTACAGCGTTGACACAACGGTATTCGGCACGCCCTCCACCGTCAATACGGGGATCAGCCCCTACAAAGGCATCACCCGCCAAAAGCAATTTGCGCGCGCCAGCGCTCCGGTTGCTGGCTTGGTCAAAGGCGCACAGACCGACGATTCGGTACAAACCGCCGATGGCTATGACACCTTTGCTGAGCTGCAAACACACTGGACCTCTCAATGGACCAGCATCGCCGGGCTGCAATACAGCAAAAGCACCCGCAAGGTGGACGACCTCCTGCCCACCGTTGGTACCCCGCCAGACGCCAGCTACGCACGCAACTTTTCGCGCTACAGCCCACGTGTCGGCGCCCTGTACCGCGCCAGCCCCACCATGACCCTGTACGGCAACCTGTCAGGCAGCTTTGAACCCCCGTCTTTCTCCGAACTGGGTGCCAACTCGACCCCCACCGCCAATAACCGGGCCCAACGCGCCACCACGCTTGAGTTGGGTACGCGGGGCCAACAGGCCGGCTACGACTGGGATGTTGCGGTGTACTACGCCCGTGTCAAGGACGAACTGCTCACGCTCAACACGGACGTACCCAACGTCACCGCCACCATCAACGCCAACAACACGCGTCACCTGGGTATTGAAGCGGCCTTCGCCAAAGACTGGGGCCAAGGGTGGAGCAGCCGCCACAGCGCCTTGCTTAACCGGTTTGAATTTGATGGCGACCCGGTCTTTGGCAACAATAAACTCGCAGGGCTACCCACCGCTTCGGTACGCAGCACCCTGCAAAAAGCCATCAGCCCTACACTACGGGTCGCCGTATCGCTCGAAGCGGCCAACCCCACACCGGTTGACATGGCCAACACGCTCTACGCACCGGGCTACGGCATTGTAGGCGCGCGCCTTAGCGGCGATTACGATCGCACCGTCAGTTGGTTTGTGGACCTGAGAAATCTGGCCAATCGGCGCTACGCCGCTACCACCGGCGTCATCAACAACGCGGGGGGTACCGACCAAGCACAGTTTTTACCTGGCGACGGCCGCAGTGCCTACACCGGGCTGACCGTCCGCTTTTAAACCAGGAGAGCTGCGATATGAAGCATTTGATTCGATGGCATCGAGGCCTCGCCTTGGGGGTGGCCTGTGTCTGCATGCTCTGGATGCTCAGCGGGCTGTTACATCCCATCCTTTCACGCATGGGGCCCGATCTGACTCCGGTTGACCACTGGGTCGACTCCACAGAACCCGCCGTACAAGCCAGCCTCGCGCTGATCGACGATCGCATCGCCCAGTACCCAGTGGCGGTGACCCGGGTGAATGCGTTTAGTGATGAGTATCAGGCGTTTCAAAAGGTGCTGCCTGTATGGCGGGTGGCCTTTGAGGACCCTGCCCACACCCGGGTGATGGTTGCGGTCAACAGCGGTCGCGTGATGTCTGCCACCAACGAGAACAAACTCACCGCCACCGCCTTGTTTAAAGCGCTGCACACATGGTCTGTCCCGATCCTCGGTGGCGCCGAGATACCACAAACCATGACAACAACACTCAAGACGATCGCGATTGTTGCAGTTGACCTGAGCCTGATGGCGGGCCTGGGGTTGTTGATCATGCGACGATACAAAGGTCTGCCCAGCGGTCGAAACCGACTGCGAATGTGGCATCGGCGGCTGGGGCTGGTGGTGATCACCCCGTTTTTGGCCTTCAGCCTGAGCGGTACCTTGCATCTGTACAAAAATGAGCTACCCACCCACCTTAGACCCACCGAACAATGGGTGTTTAACACCCTCCACAAATGGCGATTTGCCGATTCGCTGGGCAAAACCACCCGTGACCTGTTGCAAGCCAGCGCAGTGCTCGCCTGTGGTGCGGTGGTCTTGATCGGGTTGCAACAAAGAAAAAGGCAGCAACTTTACCCTCAATGATTCAGATGGGCACGCGTCACAAAAATCTACAATGTGTTTACGATTGATGTAAACCGCCAAGGAATCCGCATGACCGAACAGGAACTCGAAGTCGTCAAGCTCAAGCTACGTTTAGAAGCCGTGTCTGTCTTGACGGTCAACATGTACCGCTTGATGGCACAAAGCTCATCACAACTGAATTTCAATATCCGTAACAGCCTGCGGCAAATTGAAGACGATCATGCCAATGTGGTGTTCGCCTCGATGAAGCCCGAGTACTCAGACATGCTGGCCGGTGAATATGAGGATGCCTTAAAAGGCTTGATTGAGAGTATTTTGAAGTAAGTGATCCACAACGCAGCGCACCAGGACAAAATCCCCATGCAAAAAGCCCACAACGATCACGCTGTGGGCTTTTTTATATGTGGTGCCGCCTGTCGGATTCGAACTGACGACCTACTGATTACAAATCAGTTGCTCTACCAACTGAGCTAAGGCGGCAAAGACCGCTATTTTATCCTAGTTAAACGCGGTTTGCTCGGTGGACTGTCCGGTGAAGGCTTCTCTGGATCCTCCAGTGACGCTTTTTTACCACTGTCAGTCTGTGAACCATCCGTTGGATCGCTGCGGGCTACATTAAGCACAGACCGCAGGCCCTTTTCAACGGCAGGTGCACCTGCGTCAGCCTGCAGGCCTGCGTCAGGCGCATCCACCCCTTCAAAAGGCTCTGCACCCTCTGAGCCCGGAGCCAAGCCCAATGGCTTGGGTATGTCAAACGCCATGCCATGCCCGGTTTCCTTGGCGTAAATGGCGCTGACATTGTCCACGGGTACTGACAACTCCCTGGCCCGCCCACCAAAGCGGGCCTGAAAGCCGATCCACTCGTTGCCCATTTGCAAACCGTTGGTCGCCAAGGGAGAGATGTTTAAAACAATCTCGCCGTTTTTTACAAACTCACGTGGCACCACAGTTTTGGAGTCCACACTGACGGCTAAATACGGGGTGTAACCATTATCATTACACCACTCGTAGATAGCGCGGATCAGGTACGGCTTTGTGGATGTTTCAGACACAAGCGGTTCCTATCAACGACGCATTACTTTTTCAGACGGAGTCAGCGCTTCAATGAAGGCTGGTTTGGAGAAAATACGCTCGGCGTACTTCATCAAGGGCGCGGCAGTTTTGGGCAACTCAATACCGTAATGGTCCAGACGCCACAACAAGGGGGCCAAGGCCACGTCCAGCATGGAGAATTCTTCACCCAGCATGAATTTGTTTTTGGTAAATACTGGCGACAACTGCGTCAGTTGATCACGAATGGCCTGACGGGCCTTTTCCATTGCCTTGGGGTTACCGGCTTTTTCCAGCACACAGACATGCACAAACAGTTCACGTTCAAAATTGAACAGGAACAGACGGGCACGGGCACGCATCACCGGATCAGCGGGCATCAGCTGAGGATGTGGAAAACGCTCATCAATGTATTCGTTGATGATGTTCGATTCGTAAAGAATCAGATCACGCTCGACCAGAATAGGCACCTGACCATAGGGGCTCATCACCGCTAGATCATCGGGTTTGTTAAAGAGGTCGACATCCTTGATCTCGAAGTCCATGCCTTTTTCGAATAAAACAAAGCGGCAGCGCTGCGAGAAGGGACAGGTCGTTCCGGAATAAAGCACCATCATGGTTGGACACACCTTAAACGAAAAACGGCCGAGGCGCTTAATTGCGCCTCAGCCTCAGGATTGGACAAACAGAACTTACTTGACGTCTTTCCAATACGCCGCATTCAGACGCCATGCAATGACGGTGAACAGCGACAGGAAAATCAGGACAATGACACCCAGCTTGACGCGTACTGGCTTGGCAGGTTCGCTCATGTACACGAGGAACGACACCAGATCGGCAACGGATTTATCGAACTCAGCCGCAGACAGGGTACCTGGGGTGACTTGCTCGAACTTTTCGAACTTGTGAACGCTCTTGGACGGATCGTGGTGATCTTTTTCCTCCACAAATACGGCCTTGTGCACGCCCTGCAGCTCCCACAACACATTGGGCATGCCCACATTGGGGAACGCCATGTTGTTCCAGCCTGTAGCCCGCGTCTCATCGCGGTAGTAGGTGCGCAGATAGGTGTACAGGTAATCAGCACCTGGACCTGCTTCCGACGACTTGGCGCGTGCAATCACGGACAAATCAGGGGGCACGGCACCAAACCACTCCTTGGCATCCTTTTTGGTCATCGCCGAGGTCATGGTTTCACCCACTTTGTCGGTTGTGAACAGCAGGTTTTTCTTGATCTGCTCTTCAGTCAGACCAATGTCGCGCAGGCGGTTATAGCGCATGGACGACGCGCTGTGGCAGTTCAAGCAGTAGTTCACGAACAGCTTGGCGCCATTTTGCAAGGCCGCCATGTCATTGGTGAGGTCAGGTGCACGATCCAGCGGAAACTCCCCACCGTTCGCAAAGACCAGGCTGGGTAACAGGGCCAGGATGGCTAATAATTTTTTCATTCAATGATCCTTTTTTACCGTCCGGGCTCAGTGCGCTGCAAACACAACGCGGTCTGGAACACGCTTGAATTCGCCCATCTGCGACCACACCGGCATCGCCAGGAAAAAGCCGAAGTAAATCAGCGAGCAAACCTGCGACACCACTTCACCGATCGGTGACGGAGGCTGTGTACCCAGGTAACCGAGAATCACAAACGCCACGATGAAGATGCCATATATCACTTTGTGTGACGCAGGACGGTAGCGGATGGATTTGACCGGGCTCTTGTCCAGCCAAGGCAAGAAGAACAGGATCACAACCGCCAAGCCCATAAAAATCACACCCCACAACTTGGCGTCCAGCCAGAAGAAGTTAAATGTGTTGGCACGCAGAATCGAGTAGAACGGTGTGAAATACCAGACCGGTGCAATGTGCGGAGGGGTCTTGAACGGATCAGCCGGGATGAAGTTGTTGTACTCGAGGAAGTAGCCGCCCATCTCGGGGGTGAAGAACACAATCGCTGTGAAAATCATCAGGAATACCGATACGCCGAGAATATCGTGCACGGTGTAGTACGGATGGAACGGGATACCGTCCAGAGGGATGCCGTTGGCGTCCTTTTTCTCTTTGATTTCAACGCCGTCCGGGTTGTTTGAACCCACTTCGTGCAGCGCCACCAGGTGAGCAGCCACCAGGCCCAGCAACACCAGAGGAATGGCAATCACATGGAACGAGAAGAAGCGGTTCAATGTCGCGTCAGACACCACATAGTCGCCACGGATCATGATCGCCAGATCAGGACCAATCACAGGAATGGCCGAGAACAGGTTCACAATCACCTGCGCGCCCCAGTAGGACATCTGGCCCCACGGCAAGAGGTAGCCCATGAAGGCTTCGCCCATCAGACACAGAAAAATCGCCACGCCGAAAATCCACACCAGCTCACGAGGCTTGCGGTACGAACCGTACAGCAGCCCGCGCATCATGTGCATATACACAACCACAAAGAACATGGACGCGCCTGTGGAGTGCATGTAGCGCACCAGCCAGCCCCAAGGCACATCACGCATGATGTACTCAACCGACTGGAACGCACGCTCTGCGTCCGGCTTGTAGTGCATGACCAGAAAAATGCCGGTCACAATCTGGATCACCAGTACCAACAAGGCCAAGGAGCCGAAGAAGTACCAGAAGTTAAAGTTTTTCGGAGCGTAGTACTCTGACAAGTGGGCTTTATAGGTGGCGGTCAACGGAAAACGTTGATCAATCCAACCCAATACGCCAGTTGTTTCTACTTTTTTGTCCGCAGCCATGTAATGCCTCGCTTCTCGAACGTTGACGCTTACGCGTGATCTTTGTCTACGCCCACCACAATTTTTGTGTCGGACAAGTACATGTGAGGAGGAACTTCCAGGTTATCTGGCGCAGGCTTGTTTTTATAAACACGGCCAGCCAGATCAAACGTGGAACCATGGCATGGGCACAGGAAACCACCCGCCCAGTCATCTGGCAGGCTGGGCTGTGCACCCGGCGTAAAACGCGCTGAGGGTGAGCAACCCAGGTGGGTACAAATGCCAACCGCCACCAAGTATTCGGGCTTGATCGAACGGCCTTCGTTGCGTGCGTATTCGGGAGTCAATTCGGACGGCTTGCGTTCAGACTTGGGGTCTGCCACTTTGTCGTCGTTGGCCTTGATGGATGCGATCATCTCGGCGGTACGGCGAACAATCCATACAGGCTTGCCGCGCCATTCCACGGTACGCATTTCACCTGGCTGCATGCCAGAGACATCCACTTCAACGGGTGCACCAGCGGCTTTGGCGCGCTCAGACGGTGCAAATGTGCTCAAAAAAGCACCACCGGTTGCAGCTGCGGCCACACCACCTGCGGCGCCACAGGCGATTAGCCATGTGCGTCGCTCTTTATCAACAGGTTGGTTGTTGCTCATCAAAAACCCCGAAAACGAAAGAAACGTAAGAGGCCCCTGCGGAGTAGGCAATGCTCTGGCCGCAAAAACCGATATTCATGCAACCAAAGATTGTAGCTCAACGGCTCACCCAAAGGAATGGGCTAAGACACGCGACAGTAGTTTTGACGCATTTTTTTCGACACCCCGGGACAATTGCCCTCAAACATCCACAAAACAGTCAACAAAATCGACCTGCACCCCAAACTGCTCAGCCACATGCAGCCCCAACGCCTGTGGCCCGCCACGCTCGGTGGCATGGTGACCTGCGCCGATCAACACGGTGCCGGTTTCCATGGCCACATGGGCCGCCGGCTCAGAGAGCTCCCCTGTGACATAAACCGTTGCACCGTGCTGGGCCGCCAGTTCGACATATGAGGGGGCACCGCCCGTACACCAGGCGATCTGTTGAACCGGGAGGCTGCTGTCTCCGACCCACTGGGGCTTACGTCCAAGGACCCGCTCAATATGCTCAAGCACCTGCCCAACAGTCATGGGTACTGGAACCTGGCCCAGGCAAACCAGGCCTTTGTCTCCAGCCACACCGGTCTGGGTCCAGCCCATTTGCAGGCCCAGCTGTACGTTATTGCCCACCTGCGGATGCAGGTCCAGCGGCAGGTGATAGGCAAACACGTTTAAGTCATTCGCCAATACGGCGCTTAACCGCCTGCGCCGAAATCCGCTGACTGTCTGTGGATCCCCCTTCCAGAACAATCCGTGGTGAACCACAATGGCATCCGCATCAACGCGGACAGCGTGCTCAATCAAACGCAACGATGCCGTAACCCCAGTCACTATGCGGCGCAATACGCTTCGTCCTTCCACCTGCAGGCCATTTGGGCAATAATCTTGTATACGACTTGTTTGTAGATAATCGTTTAAATAAGACGCTAATTGATCGCGACCCACGCTAGGTTGCTCTGTCATGAATAGACACTCCGCATGCTAAAAAAACTCTGGCTTACTTTTTCTCAAGCCGCTACCGTTGCCCTTGCTGTCCTTTTTGTCGTCTCCACCCTCAGGCCTGAGTGGATTGCACTGGGCAACATAGGCTCTATTGTGCATGTATTTGAGCAGGGAACGGACTCGACCAAGCTACCGGCCTCCAGCACCTACAATGAGGGTGCCAGGCGCGCCATGCCGGCTGTTGTAAATATTTTCACCAGCAAGGAGGTCAAGCTGCCGCCCTCCCATCCGATGCTCGATGACCCGATGTTCAAACGTTTTTTCGGCGACGAGCAACCCAAAGAGACCCGCAAGGAAAAAAGCGCCAGTCTGGGCTCAGGCGTGATTGTCAGTCCGCAAGGCTACATCTTGACCAACCAGCATGTGATCGAGTCGGCCGACGAAATTGAAGTGGCACTGGCCGATGGCCGGCAGGTGAGCGCCAAGCTGGTCGGCTCAGATCCGGAAACCGACTTGGCCGTCTTGAAGATCGATCTCAAAGATGTCCCCGTGATCACGTTTGGCAAGGCTGAATTTGCTCGTGTGGGCGACATCGTTCTGGCCATTGGCAATCCCTTTGGCGTTGGACAAACCGTCACGATGGGCATTGTCAGCGCCTTGGGGCGCAACCATCTGGGCATCAATACGTTCGAGAACTTCATTCAGACCGACGCCGCTATCAACCCTGGCAACTCGGGCGGCGCGCTGATTGACTCGTCAGGCAACCTGTTGGGCATCAACACGGCCATTTATTCCCGCTCAGGGGGTTCGCTGGGGATTGGATTTGCGATTCCTGTGTCCACGGCACGCCAGGTCATGGATCAAATTATCAGCAGCGGTTCAGTCACGCGCGGCTATATTGGTGTAGAGCCTCAGGACATCACGCAGGAACTGGCCGAAGCCTTCAAACTCCCACGTCGTGAAGGGGCCATTATTGCGGGTGTAATGAAGGGCGGACCGGCCGATAAAGCGGGCATCAAGGTGGGCGATATACTGGTCTCGGTGCAGGGTCAAAACGTCAAAGACACCACCGACATGCTCAACAGCATTGCCCAGCTGCAACCGAACAGCAAAGGGCTGATGGGCATTATCCGCGACGGTAAAGCGATGGACGTTAACGTGGTGATCGGCAAACGCCCCAAACCAAAAAGCACACCGAAATTTGATGATGACGAATAAGGCGTAACAGCCTCACGAGGTCAAAGAACTGCTGTGTCGAAGGAACTGCTTTTTATTCGAGCAGTTCCTGTTTGCGTCTGCCCACCATCCTGGCCACCAAAATACCCACTTCATACAAGAGGCACAAGGGCACTGCCAGCAACAACTGGGACATCACATCCGGCGGCGTGACCACAGCGGCAATAATAAATGCCACCACAATGACATAACCGCGGATTTCGACGAGCTTTTCTACCGTCACAACCCCCAGATACACCAGCACAACCACCACGATTGGCACCTCAAACGTTACGCCGAAGGCCACAAACATGGTCATCACAAAGCTCAGATACGCTTCAATATCAGGTGCGGGGGTGATGCTGGATGGCGCAAACTCGGCAATAAACTTAAAGACCTTGCCAAACACAAAAAAGTGACAAAACGCGATACCCGACAAAAACAGGACCGTGCTTGAGACAATCAGCGGAAAGGCCATTTTCTTTTCGTGTTGATACAAACCGGGGGCCACAAAGGCCCAGATTTGATAGAGCACCACCGGCAGTGCGATGACAAAGGCGACCATACCGGTCAATTTGAGTGGCACCATAAAGGGGGTGATCACCCCGGTCGCAATCATTTTGGTGCCCTCGGGCAACGCCTGCTGCAAGGGTTTGGCCAGCACATCCCAAATGGCTCCGGCGCCAGGCCAGATCATCAGCACCACAAACACCACCGCCACGGCAATCACGGCCCGCAGCAAGCGGTCACGCAGCTCGATAAGGTGAGAAATAAAACTGTCTTCTTGATCAACCACGTTATGCCTTGCTTGCTTGGGTGTCGGCGGCCGATGCGCTGGCGTTCGATAACGCCGCGCTCTTCCCATCAGCGCTTGCCAACATGGCCTCGCTGCTGCCCTCAAGCCGTGACTCTGCGGTCGTCTGCCCGCCTGACATCTCTTGATGCGCTGGGAGGGGCGGAGCCGCCACATCAGGCAGTGTATCGGCCTGTACTTGAGCCACGACTGAATGGACCCCGGACTCCACGTTTTGCACATGGGTATTGACGGTGGCTTGAATATCGCGTGCAGCGGTTTGCATGTCTGATTGCAACTTGCGCAGCTCATCAAGCTCCATTTCGCGATTGATGTCAGCCTTCACATCATTCACATAACGCTGCGCCCGCCCAAGTAAATGGCCCACGGTGCGGGCAACTTTGGGGAGCTTTTCGGGGCCAATGACGACCAGGGCCACCACACCAATCATGATGAGCTCAGAAAAGCCGATATCAAACACGTTGCATCTCTACAGTCTGAACAAAAAGGACGCGCTGCACGTCAGGATTTTTCTTTGGCCGTCACATCGATGGTATTGGATTTGTCCGCCAGCTGGCTTTCAACGGGCTTTGCCGCCTCCGCCGTGCCATCACGCATGCCTTCCTTAAAACCTTTAACAGCGCCACCCAGATCAGAGCCAATATTGCGCAGTTTCTTGGTACCGAACACCAGCATCACGATAACCAGCACAATCAACCAGTGCCAAATACTAAATGAACCCATGATTTACTCCTGAATGAAGATCACTGTTGGTCTGCTTGAGGTCTTAGGGCAGCATTGCACCCAAAGGCTCCGGACCACCCAGTATATGCATGTGTAAATGATACACCTCTTGCCGGCCGATCCGACCGGTGTTGATAATGGATCTGAAACCATCTGTAAGCCCCTGCGACGCCGCCAGCTCCCCTGCCTTGGCCAGTATCGCGCCCAATGCAGCCTGATGCTCCATCGAGGCATCGGACAAGGTAGCAATGTGCAGTTTGGGGATGATCAAAAAGTGAACAGGGGCTGCAGGGCGAATGTCGTGAAACGCAAAGATATGCTCATCTTCGTACACTTTGCGCGACGGTATTTCGCCCTTGATGATTTTGCAAAAAATACAGTTATCCATCCAATCCTCGCCTATGGTCTCTGATGTCGATCTGTCCGTCTGTGTTGTCGCCTTAATCGGCCGTGCGACGGGCTTTTTCTTCCAGCCCGGATAAACCAAACCGGCGGGACAATTCCTCCAGCACCTGGGTATGACTCAATCCGTGATGCGCCAGCAGTACCATGCAGTGAAACCAGACATCAGCCGTCTCGGCGACAATTTTGTCGGGTACACCGTCTTTGGACGCCATGACCAATTCAGTGGACTCTTCGCCCACTTTTTTCAGGATGGCATCTTGGCCCTTGGTCAACAGTTTGGCCACATAAGAGGACGATGGGTCGGCCCCTTTGCGTGATTCAATCACGTGTGCCAGCGCATCCAGCACCTCAGCGGTGCCAGGCATGGATGAATCAGACTCGGTTATGCTCATGATCAAAATACTCAAGTACGACTGCGGTAGATATCGGAGGGAGACTTTATCACTTCATCAACAGCCACCCAATGTGGTTTACCCGAATCTCGGCCTTTGAGTTCGTAGAAAAAACAGCTTTGACGACCGGTATGACAGGCAATTCCACCCGCTTGTTCAACCGCCAGCACAATCACGTCACCATCGCAGTCAAGGCGCATCGAATGCACCCGCTGGCGGTGCCCGGACTCTTCGCCTTTATGCCAGAGTTTGCCACGTGACCGTGAAAAATACGTGGCAAAACCGGTCTGGGCCGTTTCGATCAACGCCTCCCGGTTCATCCAGGCGACCATCAGCACCCGCTGGGTCAGGTGATCCTGGGCAATGGCGGTGACCAGACCACTTGCGTCAAATGTAACGCTGTCCAGCCAGTTGTCCGTCAGGACGACATCTTTACTCATTGAAATATACCTTTGGAGCCGGATGACAGACCGGCGCCTGTCCGATGGGGTTACAGGCGAACGGCGATGCCGCGATCGGCCATGTATTGTTTGGCTTGTGCCACGGTGTATTCGCCGTAATGGAAAATACTGGCCGCCAGCACTGCATTGGCTTTGCCTTCGGTGATACCGTCGGCCAGATGCTGCAGATTGCCCACACCGCCTGAGGCAATCACCGGAATGGTCACTGCCTCCGAGACGGCTCGGGTCAACGGCAGATTAAAACCCATTTTAGTGCCATCACGGTCCATGCTGGTGAGCAAAATTTCACCGGCCCCCAATGCTTGGATGCGGCGAGCCCACTCGACCGCACACATGCCCGTGTTGTTGCGGCCGCCGTGGGTATAGACATCCCAGCCGCCCTTGTCGTTGGATTTGGCGTCTATAGCCACCACAATGCACTGCGAACCAAACTTGCTGCTGGCCGCCTGCACCAGGTCAGGATTTTGTACCGCCGAGGTATTGATGGAAATTTTGTCAGCGCCTGCGTTCAGCAATCGGCGAACATCTTCGACCTTGCGGACGCCACCACCCACCGTCAGCGGGATAAACACCTCACTGGCCACTGCTTCGATCACGTGCAAAATGATGTCGCGCTGATCGCTTGATGCTGTGATGTCCAGAAACGTCAACTCATCTGCGCCTTGGGCATCATACCGGCGGGCAATCTCGACCGGATCACCCGCATCGCGCAGTTCAACAAAATTGACGCCTTTGACAACGCGACCGGCGGTGACATCCAGACAAGGGATAATTCGATTAGCCAACATAAATCAGGACGGGCTCAACTCATCAGCGCGGGCCTGGGCAGCAGCAAAATCGAGCGTCCCTTCGTAGATGGAGCGACCACAAATCACCCCTTCAATGCCCTCGTCCTCCACGTCACACAGCGCATCCACATCACGCAGATCGGTCATGCCGCCCGAGGCGATGACCGGCATCTTCAGCGCCTGCGCAAGGCGGACCGTCGCTTCAATATTAACGCCTGAGAGCATCCCATCACGGCCAATATCCGTGTAAATCACCGACTCGGCACCATAGTCCTCAAATTTACGCGCCAAATCTACCACGTCGTGCCCCGTCAATTTGCTCCACCCATCAGTCGCCACTTTGCCGTCCTTGGCATCCAGACCCACGATGATTTGCCCGGGAAAAGCGCTGCATGCATCGTGTAAAAAGCCCGGGTTTTTGACCGCTGCCGTGCCGATGATGATGTAACTCATACCGTTGTCCAGATAGCGCTCGATGGTATCCAAATCACGAATGCCGCCGCCCAATTGAACGGGAATTCGATCGCCCACCGCCTTTAGAATGGCTTTGATCACGCCCTCATTTTTCGGCTTGCCAGCCACAGCGCCGTTTAAGTCAACCAGATGCAATCGACGCGCGCCCAAATTGACCCAATGCTCGGCCATCGCCGCGGGGTCTTGGGAAAAAACGGTGACATCGTCCATATTGCCCTGCTTGAGGCGCACACACTGACCGTCTTTCAGGTCGATCGCGGGAATGAGCAGCATGAGAGTTTCTTAGCGCATTAAAAAGTTAGTAAAGTGGAACAAAGAGGCTGTCAGGAATCAACCTTGGGGCATCCATCTCAAGAAGTTGTGATACAGCCGAAGACCCGCTTGGGCGCTTTTCTCCGGGTGAAACTGTGTTGCAAAGATGTTATCGCGCGCAACCGCGCAGGTAAAGCGGGAACCGTAATCGGTCATACCCACCGAATGGGTAGGATCTTGAGGGCAAGCGTAGTAGCTGTGCACAAAATAGAAGTAGGCATTGTCATCGATGCCATCCCACATGGCATGGTGTTTGACCTGCGCCACCTGATTCCATCCCATGTGCGGTACTTTCAAGCCCAGATCCTTGCTGATTGACGGCGAAAACCTGCGGACTGCGCCGGGTAACAAACCCAGTCCATCGGCAGGGCCTTCTTCACTCATGTCAAACAGCATTTGTTCACCCACACACACCCCAAACAAGGGCTTGTGGGTAGCCGCATGCAGTAATGATGCCAACAAGCCGGACTCTCTGAGTTCGCGCATACAGTCGGGCATGGCGCCTTGGCCTGGCAAGACAACTCGCTCTGCGGCCTCAATGACCGAGGGCTCGTTGGTGATCACAACGTCTTGATGTTCCTGCTTGACGTGCTCCAGCGCTTTAGCCACGGAACGCAAATTGCCCATTCCGTAGTCAACCACTGCCACTAGACTCACAGAGCACCTTTGGTAGACGGGATGACGCCGGTCTGGCGCTCGTCACGGGCACTGGCCATCCGCAAGGCGCGACCAAAGGCCTTAAAGACTGTCTCGCACTGGTGATGCGCGTTATTGCCTTTGAGGTTGTCGATGTGCAAGGTCATGTTGGCGTGGTTCACAAAACCTTGGAAAAACTCGTGCACCAGATCCACGTCAAACTGACCGATCATGCTGCGGGTAAACGGCACATTAAATTCCAGACCGGGTCGGCCTGAAATATCAATCACCACACGCGACAAGGCTTCGTCGAGTGGCACATAGGCATGGCCATAACGAACGATGCCTTTTTTATCGCCAATGGCTTTGCTAAATGCCATGCCCAAGGTGATGCCCAGATCCTCAACGGTGTGATGCGCGTCGATATGTAAATCGCCCACGCATTTGACGTCCATGTCGATCAGCCCATGACGGGCAATTTGATCCAGCATGTGATCCAGAAACGGTACGCCCGAGTCAAGCGTACGCTCGCCGGTGCCATCCAGATTGATTGTGACGCTGATCTGGGTCTCAAGCGTATTGCGGGTAATCTCTGCGGTTCTCATGATGCCAATACCTGGCGCATAGCATTTAAAAATAATTGGTTTTCTTCGGGGTCACTGACGGTAACGCGCAGGCAGTCTGCAAGCAACGGATGCATCTGTGACACATTTTTAATCAAGATACCCTGATTTTTCAGCGCCTGAAACACTTTTGTAGCCTCTGGACAGCGAAATAACAGGAAATTGGCATCCGATGGGTGCACTTTAACACCGGGCAGCTCGCTTAAAGCGGCAGACAGCTCGGTTCTAGCGTTTTTTAACAGACGGGCCTGCTCGTCCAGCACCGCATGGTTTTCAAGAACCCATTGCCCGGTGATACGGGTCAATACGTTAATGTTATAGGGCGGACGCACTTTGTCGATCTGCTCAATCCACAGCGGATGACCCGCCGCATAGCCCAGCCGAATACCCGCCAGGCCTAATTTGGACAAGGTACGCAACACCACCACATTCGGATGGCTTAACACCTCGGACATAAAGCTGTGCGGTGCAAACGGCTCATACGCTTCGTCCACAACCACCAGTCCTGGGGCATGTTGAATAACCGTGCGAATATCGTCTGCCTTGAACGCCGCCCCGGTCGGGTTGTTAGGGTAGGCCAGGAAAATCACTTTGGGGCGATGTGTCTGAATGGCCTGCACAAGGACAGGAACGTCCAGTTGAAAATCAGATGTCAACGGCACACCCACAAATGTCGCGTGGGCCCATTGAGCCGATACCCCGTACATCACGAATGTCGGGATGGGCGAGAGCACGACGTCACCCGGCTCACACAGGGCCTGGATAGTCAACGAAATCAACTCATCAGACCCGTTGCCAAAAATAACGCGTGCCTGCTCGGGGATCGCCGAGTCACCCTGCATCGCCTGGCGTAACAAGGCTTCCAAGGCTGGGCTATGAGGCTCCGGATAACGATTCAATGATGCAGCGGCCAATCGCTGACCCAGCACCTCGAGCAGATCTGCGGGCAATGCGTAGGGGTTCTCCATCGCATCGAGCTTGACCATGCCGCTTGCATCAGCAACATGGTAAGCACCGGTGGCCCGTACATCGGCTCGAACGGTGTGTTGAACAAATGCCTCTGTGTGACTCAAGGACGCCGGATTCATTGTGGACCACCGGGCGCCACACGGTACTCAGCCGAGCGGGCATGTGCTGGCAAACCCTCGCCATAAGCCAGTTCGGCGGCGATCTTACCGAGGGTGCGGGCACCCTGTGCGGAGGCGTGGATGATACTGCTGCGTTTTTGGAAATCATACACGCCCAAGGGCGAGGAAAAACGCGCGGTACCGGCGGTTGGCAATACGTGGTTTGGGCCTGCGCAATAGTCACCCAGGGACTCAGAGCTGTAACGACCCATAAAAATCGCACCGGCGTGGCGCAGTTTGTCGAGCCAGGCATCCGGATCTTCAACGGACAACTCCAGGTGTTCAGGTGCAATCTGATTGGACAGCTCGCAGGCCTCCTCCAGATCCTTGACCAACACCAAGGCCCCCCGATTTTTCAGGGAGGTTGAAATCACAAGGGCTCGCGGCATGGAATCGAGCAGGCGTTTGATCGAGGCCTGAACATGGTTCAGGAAAGTCTCATCAGGGCACAACAAGATGGACTGAGCCATTTCGTCGTGCTCTGCCTGGGAGAACAAATCCATGGCGATCCAGTCGGGCGAAGTTTTACCATCACAGATGACAAGGATTTCGGAGGGACCCGCAATCATGTCAATCCCCACCGTGCCAAACACCCTGCGCTTGGCTTCGGCCACATAGGCGTTGCCCGGGCCTACAATCTTGTCGACACGAGGAATGGTGTGTGTACCGTAGGCCAGCGCGCCAACGGCCTGTGCACCGCCAATGGTAAATACGCGGTCCACGCCAGCAATCGCAGCGGCTGCCAGCACCATCTGGTTCTTGATGCCACCGGGCGTGGGTACAACCATCACCACTTCACCCACACCGGCTACTTTGGCGGGGATGGCATTCATCAGGACTGAGGATGGGTAAGCAGCCTTGCCACCAGGCACATACAAACCCGCACGATCCAAGGGCGTGACGCGCTGCCCGAGCCGTGTACCGTCTTCCTCGGTGTAGGTCCAGCTCTCTGCGACTTGCCGTTCGTGAAACACGCGCACCCGGTGAGCGGCCATTTCAAGGGCTTCACGTTGCTCGCTGGGCAAGCCGTCCAAGGCGGCTTTTAACTCGGCCTGAGATAACTCCAGCTCGGAAACAGAGGCGGCCTGCACGCGATCAAACGTATGAGTGTATTGCAGCACGGCCTCATCACCTCGTTGGCGAACGTCCGCCAGAATATCGGCCACTGCTTGTTCCACATGCGGATCGCGTTGCTCTTCATAGGCCAGCAGATCACGGAACTGGGCTTTAAATTGAGCGTCCTGGGTAGACAAACGGCGAATCTGCGAAGACATGACAATCCCTGTGACAGTTGAACTAGGTGGGTTGAACGGCGTTGGAAAAGGTTTCGATCAAGGGCTGCAATTGATCGTATTTGACCTTGAGCGCGGCTTGATTGACCACCAGGCGGGAAGAAATATCCATAATTTCTTCAACTTCCTGTAAATGATTGGCACGCAAGGTGCTGCCCGTACTGACCAGATCCACAATCGCATCGGCCAAGCCCACCAGCGGGGCCAACTCCATCGAACCGTATAGCTTGATCAGATCCACATGCACGCCCCGCTTGGCAAAATGCTCACGCGCAGACTCGGTGTATTTGGTCGCCACACGCAAGCGTGCGCCCTGCTTGACCGCACTGGCGTAGTCAAATCCGTTTGGAACCGCCACACACAACCGGCACTTGCCGATGTTTAAATCGACTGGCTGGTACAAACCTTCACCGCCGTGTTCGATCAGCACGTCTTTGCCGGCCACACCGATATCGGCCGCACCGTACTGCACGTAAGTGGGCACATCAGTTGCGCGCACAATGATGATGCGCACATGCTCCAGATTGGTCGGGATGATCAGTTTGCGTGATTTTTCCGGATTTTCCAGCGCATAAATACCAGCCGCTTCGAGCAAGGGCATGGTTTCTTCGAAAATTCGCCCCTTGGACAGGGCCAGCGTAATTTGACTCATCATGAGGACTGCTTATCGTGCGACCCGGGTCACATCAGCACCGAGTCGTTTCAGTTTTTCTTCCATCTTTTCGTAACCACGATCCAGATGGTAAATGCGATCGACCAAGGTTTCTCCCTGAGCCACCAGGCCTGCAATCACCAGGCCTGCCGAAGCGCGTAAATCGGTAGCCATCACGGTTGCGCCGGACAAACCCGACACCCCCTTGATCACCGATGCATTCCCTTCGACATCAATATCAGCCCCCAGACGAACGAGCTCCTGCACATGCATGAAGCGGTTTTCAAAGATCGTTTCAGTCACCACTGAGGTGCCAGTGGCCACACAATTCATGGCCATCAGCTGAGCCTGCATGTCGGTCGCAAAACCGGGATACGGTGCAGTACGGGCGTTAACAGCCTTGGGGCGGTTGGGCATCCGGGCACGAATCGAACGATCACCGATTTCCAGTTGCAGCCCGGCATCCCGCAACTTATCCAGCGTAGCGTCCATACCATTGGTATCTACATTGACCAGCCTGATGTCACCACCACATGCGGCCACGGCACACAGGAAAGTACCGGCCTCGATGCGATCAGGCATGACGGAATACTCGGCCCCGTGAAGCTTTTCGACGCCATGAATCACCACCCGATCCGTACCAATGCCCTCAATCTGCGCGCCCATGGCTTGTAGCAGGTGCGCCAGATCAACCACCTCCGGCTCACGCGCCGCGTTTTCGATCACGGTCGTACCTTCGGCCAGGCAGGCAGCCATCATCAGGTTTTCGGTGCCCGTGACCGTGACCATGTCGGTGACAATCCGGGTGCCCTTCAGCCGTTTGGCCTTGGCGTGGATGTATCCTTTTTCGATCGTGATGTCTGCACCCATGGCTTGCAGGCCTTTGATGTGTTGGTCCACCGGCCGTTGACCGATCGCACAACCACCGGGCAAAGACACGCTCGCCTCGCCCAGTCGTGCCACCAGGGGCCCAAGCACCAAAATACTGGCCCGCATGGTTTTAACCAGATCGTAAGACGCAATGGGCTCAGGGATGTGCTCAGCGCGGAGGGCCAGCTTACCGTCGTCGAGCCAGTAAGCCTGTACACCCATCGACCCCAACAAACGCAACGAGGTATTGATGTCTCGCAAACGAGGAACATTATCCAGCGTCAGCGGATCGGAGGTCAGCAAACTGGCACACAAAATCGGCAACGCTGCATTTTTTGCGCCAGAAATGGCAACCTCACCAGACAGGGGCTTACCCCCGCGAATCAGAAAAGCGTCCATGGATTTATTGTTGTTCTGCCCACTCGGCGGGCGTGAGAGTTTTCATCGACAGCGCGTGAATCTCCTCACGCATCCGGTCACCCAACACGGCGTATACTTTTTGATGACGTGCCACCGACCGTAGCCCTTCAAACGCCCGAGCCACAATGACGGCCTCGAAATGCTGACCATCGCCAGACACGTTCAGGACATCACACTCAAGCCCTTGAGCAATATACGATTTCAGGGTTTCAGGGGTTAACACGATCATTTCCTTTGACAATCAAAAACGTAATTTGTAACCCCGAGCGATCATCGACAGCGCAATCACGCTGACAGACAGCCAGGTTACCAGTGCGACGGTAAAACCAAACCAGGGCGACACATCACTTTGCCCAAAAAACCCAAACCGAAAACCATCAATCAGATAGAAAAACGGATTGAAATGCGACACCCCTTGCCAAATACCTGGCAACGAGTGGATCGAATAAAACACGCCCGATAAAAAAGTCGCCGGCATGATGATGAAATTCTGAAACGCAGCCAGTTGGTCAAATTTTTCGGCCCAAATACCCGCAATCAAACCCATCGTACCCAGCAATAGGGCACCAAGCACCGCAAAAGTAAGTATCCACCCGGGATGGACCCAATGCAACGGTGCAAACCAGGCGGTTGCCAGCAGGACGCCCACCCCCACCATCACACCGCGGATCGCAGCAGCAGCGATGTAGGCCACAAAAAACTCCACATGCGACAGGGGCGGCAAGAGGATAAACACCAGATTGCCGGTAATTTTGGATTGAATCAGGCTCGAGGACGTGTTGGCAAACGCATTTTGCAACAGCGACATCATCACCAAACCCGGCACCAGAAACGACGTATAACTGACGCCAGGATAAGGCTGTACGTGCTCGTCCAGTACGTGGGCAAAAATCAACAGATACAAAATGGCGGTTAATACGGGGGCCGCGATGGTCTGAAAGCTTACCTTCCAGAACCGCAGAACTTCTTTTTTAAACAGGGTATAACAACCGATCATGGGAACCTCAATCATTCTGCAGGCCATCGCCTGCTGACAGGGCACCCGCCTGACCGGAGGCGGCGACATTTTGCATGATCCGCACAAAAACGTCCTCAAGCGCAGGCTTTTCGATATCAAACTCCAGTGGCACCACACCCGCCTGACGCAACGTAGCCAGGATGTCCTCGAGATCCTGAGCGCTGTGACAAGCCAGGCGATAATCGCCCAGGGCCGCGTCGTGGCTGACCAACCGCGCGCTCAGTGCAGCCGGCAAAGCCGATGCAAATCGTACACGCAAGGTTTGTTTGGCATGTTGGGCAAGCAGCGCATCGGTTGTATCAAGCGTGACAATACGCCCTTGCTTGAGCATGGCGATCCGGTCACAGAGGGCCTCGGCTTCTTCGAGGTAGTGCGTGGTCAGCACCACTGTATGGCCTTCCTTGTTCAGACGGGAGACAAACTTCCAGAGCGTCTGGCGCAGCTCTACATCAACACCCGCCGTCGGCTCGTCAAGCACAATCACTGGGGGGCGGTGAACCAGCGCTTGGGCCACCAGGACACGGCGCTTCATGCCGCCGGACAGCGCCCGCATATTGGAATGCGCTTTGTCAGTGAGATTTAACTCGTGCAACAGTTCATCGATCCACGCATCGTTGCGTCGCAAGCCAAAATAACCGGACTGAAACTGCAAGGTTTCACGTACCGAGAAAAATGGGTCAAACACGATTTCCTGAGGCACCACACCGATATTTTTACGGGCCTGACGGAAATCGGTGACCACATCGTGCCCCATCACGGACACATGGCCACTATTGGCACGCACCAAACCCGCCACGATCGAAATCAGCGTGGTTTTACCTGCACCGTTAGGCCCTAACAGGCCAAAGAACTCACCTTCCCTGACTTGCAGGGATACATTTGACAGCGAGGTCAGCGACCCGTATTGCTTGGTCACTGCCTGTATATCCAAGGCGAAAGACATGATGTAGTGGGTGTAACGCCCAAGCAGTCAACAGCGCGTGCAGCTTAGGCGAAAATCTCGGAAAAAAGCGATTGTAGCCCGTAAACGGCGATGAGTCCCTCTAGAGCCGCAGGAGCGGACACAACGCGAAGGGAATTGGGAGGGGAGCAATGTCGGCGAGCCTCGAGCAGCACGGCAACAGCGGCCGAATCCACACGGGTCACCGCAGAGAAATCCAGCGTTTTATCGCCAGACTGTATGGCGGCAACCGCAGCTCGGGCTGCGGTTTGTGCATCATGAACCGTAATCTGGGATTGTGAAAACTTCATCAGTTCATCTTGTTTTTATCTGACAACGACTTGATCAAACCATCCAGACCGCCCTTGTTGATCTCCGCAGAGAACTGGGTACGGTAGGTTTCAACCAACCATAAACCGGCTACGTTTACGTCGTAGATTTTCCAGTCATCACCCACCTTTTCAACCCGGTAATCCAGTTGCAGCGGCTCGCCCTTGGGGCGTGTCACGACACTCTGAACCACAACGTCAGTCTCATCTGACCCGACGCGCAGCGGCTTGATCTGGATTTGCTGGTCTTTGACCTGCGCCAGCGCGCCAGAATAGGTGCGCACCAGCAAGGTTTTGAACTCATCGGTCAAGCGGCCGCGTTGCTCATCAGAAGCACTTCTCCAGGATACACCAGCGACCTGGGCCGTCATTTTCTTGAAATTGACAAACGGCAACACCTTGGTGTCGACCAATTCATTCATTTTCTTCGGGTCGGCCAATAACGCCTGCTTGTTGGCTTTGATGGAGGCCAAAATGTCTTCGGTGAAATTCTTTACAAAGCGGTCGGCCTTGATGGCGTCTGCTGCCTGGGCATAGCCGGTCAACATTACGAAGGCTGCAACAACGGCGGTCAGCCATTTAATCATTTGTGCATTCATGGTCATAAAAGTAGTCATCAACAACAGGTAGGTATAACTTTAACGATCAAGCAGAGCAGTTAGATCTTTTTTCGTCACGGAAGTTGCACGGGCAGCTGGAGCAACCACAGGGTTGGCAACCACACCCGCCTTATCAACGGCAGACTGGGGTTTGCCAGCCTGGGTCATGCCCAATACCTGCGCGGTGCGCCCACCCACCATCGGGGCGGGGACTAAGGAGGGGGCATTGATCAGCGTCGGATTCAATCGTTCCCAAGGTGTCGCCTTGCCAGCGGGGTCACCCATTACGTAAAAAGAACTGCTGCCGCTGTTCACCTGCGGCTGGCGTGGTGCCTCAGGAGGGGAGCCGTCATACACCTGGTTCAAACGACGGGCCAAAAAGGCATCCCGAACAAAAGAGTAGCGATCAAGTGCAATCTGATCCACCGTATCGGTAGCAGGTAGCAATTCGGCACGTTTGTCCACGGTACGCGTGACCATCAAACTGTTGCGCACAGGGATGTCATGCACGTTGCCCAACGGATTGGTTGCCACGTCAAACACCAGGCCTATACCGTCACGAACAGAACTTGGGCCAAAAAACGGCAGCACCAGATAGGGGCCAGGGCCAGCACCCCAACGGCCAAAAGTTTGGCCAAAATCCTCATTGTGTTTCGGAAGCCCTAAATCAGAGGCAACATCAAACAAACCGACCATGCCCACCGTGGTGTTGACACCAAATCGACAGACATCGGACAGGGCGTCCATGGGCTTGCCCTGAAGTGCGTTGTTGACCGCGATAAAAATATCGCCAATATTGCTAAAGAAGTTTCCGACACAACCACGGATCTGCTCGGGAAGCACCGCTTCGTATCCCTTTGCAATGGGCCTGATGATAGCGCTGTCCAGCGCGTAGTTAAAGGAATCCACGGAGCGATTAAAACCCTCCAACGGATCAGCCGGGGACGGGGTTTGAACGGTCGAACAAGCGGCCGTTACGCTCAGCAGCGCGACTGCACACATGCGCGTTATACGTGAACTCATGATTGAGTACCTTATTTTTTGCTGCTATCCGGACTATCGGACGCCTTGCTATACAAAAACTGGCTGATCAGATCTTCCAGAACCACTGCCGATTGCGTGGCCTTGATCCGGTCGCCCTTGGCCAGGTTGGTTTCCTCAAAACCCGCAGTAAAACCTACATACTGCTCACCCAACAAACCTGACGTTAAAATTTTGGCGGACGTATCTTTAGGAAACAGAAAGCCTTCCTCAAGATTGAGCGTTACGACCGCCTGGAACGTTTTGGGGTCCAGACGAATTTCACCAACACGCCCGACGACGACACCCGCACTTTTTACAGGCGCGCGAACTTTCAGTCCGCCAATGTTATCAAACCGGGCCTGAACCTGATACGTACCCCCACTCGTCCATGCACTCATGTTTCCTGCTTTTAGTGCCAAAAACAACACCGCACCAAAACCAGCCAGAATAAACAAGCCCACCCAAAAGTCGATCGCTTTTTTTTGCATCTTAATTTCCACTAAACATCAGCGCGGTTAATAAAAAGTCCAGTCCCAGCACGGCCAGCGAGGCAGTCACCACGGTGCGGGTTGTTGCACGGGCCACGCCTTCTGGGGTGGCCTGGCATTCAAAGCCTTCATACAGTGCGATCAAATTGACGGCAATTCCGAACACCACACTCTTGATCACGCCGTTAAGCACGTCAGCCCGAACATCCACTCCAGCCTGCATCTGCGCCCAAAAGGCGCCTGAATCGACTCCAATCAGCAATACGCCGACCACATAACCTCCAAATACGCCCACTGCACTGAACAATGCCGCCAAAATCGGCATGGAGATAGCCCCTGCCACAAAACGGGGAGACAACACACGCACCAAGGGGTCAACCGCCATCATTTCCATGGCCGACAACTGCTCTCCCGCCTTCATCAGGCCTATTTCAGCCGTCAGGGAAGTGCCCGCACGGCCGGCAAACAGCAGGGCCGACACGACCGGACCCAGTTCCCTCACCAACGACAGAGCCACCAGCAAACCCAACGCCTGTTCGGAACCATAGCGCTGCAGGGTGTAATACCCTTGTAGTCCGAGCACAAAACCGACAAACAGACCCGACACCACAATAATGATGAGTGAGTAATTACCGATAAAGTGGATTTGTTCGATCACCAAACCCGGACGCATCAGGGATTTGGGAATCAAACGCATCAGCCTGCCCGAGAAACGGCCAAAATAGCCGAGACCCACGATGGCCAAACGAACCCACGCGCCCAAGCGGGACACCTGGTCAAAAACTGCTTGCATCAGGAAAACTCCTCTTCCAGGCTGGGTGCCGGGTAGTGGAAACGAACCGGGCCTTCTGGCTGTCCGTGAATAAACTGTTGAATGTAAGGGTCAGGATTGTTGCGAATTTCGTCCGGGGACCCGGTTGCTACAACCCGTCCGTTGGCAATCACAATCACGTGGTCTGAGATGGCAAATGACTCAGCGATATCGTGAGTTACCACCACAGATGTGGCCCCCAAAGCATCGTTCAATGTCCGGATGAGCGTGGCAGTAATCCCCAATGAGATCGGGTCAAGACCCGCAAATGGCTCATCATAAAAAATCAGCTCTGGATCCAGCGAGATGGCACGCGCCAAGGCCACCCGACGACTCATCCCGCCGGAGATCTCTGCAGGCATCAACCTGTGGGCCCCACGCAACCCCACCGCATGCAGCTTCATCAGAACCAGGTCGGAGATGGCCGCCTCGGACAAATCGGTATGTTCACGCAGCGGAAAGGCCACGTTGTCGAATACAGACATGTCAGTAAAAAGCGCGCCAAACTGAAACAGCACACCAATTCGCTTGCGGTACTTATACAACGCTTGTGAATCCAGCGAGGGAATGGACTGGCCAAATACCTCGACTGAACCTTGACTAGGCTTGTGCTGGCCTGACATCAACCGGATCAGCGTGGTTTTGCCTGAGCCTGACCCACCCATGACAGACACCACCTTGCCCTTCGGGATATCGACCGTCAGATCAGACAAAATGAGCCTTTCTCCGTAGCCAAAGCTCATGTTTTTTATACGGGCAACCAAGTCGGACATGTCAATAAGGATCGCGAAAACCGTGAATAGGGCGTTATTGTAGCCGGAGTTTACTGTCGTTGATGCGGAATTTTCTGAACGCCACTGTGATCAAACTCACTCGGGACTGCCCCATGGCAACGACCCTTTCAGGTTAGTTTTGCGAGCCATACAGTAATTTACTTACACTGCGGCCCATGATAACTGGCCCTCTTTTTCGACCCATCCGCCGCTTCATTCGATCGTCAGCCATTGCCACACGATGGGTGTGCCTGCTGCTGTCGACCGGGTTAGCCGCTTGTGCTTACCAACCCCCTGATGTCAGCTCGGTCCCTCTGCAGCTGCCGGTCACTTCCACCTCAGCCAAACAACCGGCACCGCTTCCATGGATCAGAGTGCCAGCCAGCCTTCCCCCTCTGAACCGCTTCCCCAAAACGGAGGGTTACTCGTTCAAGCTGAAAAAAGTGCCTGCCATCAGCGTGCTCGAGGCACTGGCCGATAGTGAAGGCTTTTCGTTTGAGGGGGATGAATGTGCCCAAGCGCCTGTCAACCTGTTTTTAAAGGATGTGTCTGCCCTACAAGCCATCGAACACATGGCGCATTTGCTAAACCTGCAATTAACGATTGATGAACAACACATCACCTTAAGTTGCAACAAGCCGTATTGGGTTACCTACAAACTGGATTACCCGGCGGTTGAACGCACCACCCTGGACACGGTTACCGTCAACTCGCAACTGGGTAACCCTGGCACCCCGGGTACAGGGGGCAGCACTTTGTTGGGCACCACCGCAGGTTTCGCCAATTCGGGAGGGCTGGGCAATAACGCCAGTGTGTCTGTGCAGACCAAACACCAAAATCGGTTTTGGGATGAATTGACCCGCACGATTGAGTACATGCTCATCGAGCCGGAGGCCAAAGAACTGCCGGCACCCGTTACAACCGAAACCGTGATCTCGCAACAGGCCGACGGTACTGCTCTGGGTACGGACAGCCTTGGTCGCCTGCGCCGGCGATCCTCGGCCCACACCAATGGCGGGGACTTCAATAGCGAAACAACCATCAGCCGCCGAACCACTCGGCAAAGCACGCAACCCCTGACCCAAGTACTGCCGCACGCTGAAAGCGGCCTGTTGATGATCAAAGCCAATCAACAACAACACGCATACATCACATCATTTCTTGAGACAGTGACCCAACGCGCCCTCAAGCAGGTACTGATAGAAGCAACGGTGGCGGAGGTTCGACTGTCATCCCAGTATCAAAAAGGTATTCAGTGGCAAGCATTGCCGCGCAATGGATCGGGTCTTGGGTTCGATATCAGCCCCATCACGAACAGCAACGGTAGCGGTGTCAACTCTGCGAACAGCAGTCTGGCAGCGCTTCTGAGCCTGCGATTTGTCCAACCAGCGCTCGCCGGGAGCCTTGGAATTAGCGCCGCTTTATCACTGCTCGAACAATATGGCGATGTACGGGTTATCTCAAATCCCAAGCTGGCAGTACTCAACCAGCAAACGGCAGTGCTCAAGGTAGTCGATAACCGTGTGTACTTCACTGTACAAGTACAAACAGCCGCACCCACCAATAACAGCAGTGCATTTTCAACATTTACAACGCAACTACACACCGTACCCGTCGGATTTTTTATGGCGATAACACCGCATATCGAAGACCACTCGGGCGTATCGCTCACAATACGTCCCACCGTATCCAGGATCCTGGGCTTTATCAATGACCCGAATCCTGCCTTGGCACAAGCCGGTGTTGTTAGTCGTATACCCGAAATACAAACGAGGGAAATTGAATCGGTCATGCGTTTGCATACTGGCGAAATCGCCCTCCTGGGAGGCCTGATGCAGACAAGCTCAGACCAGTTGCGCGATACGCTTCCTGGCGCCGCTAACAATGAAACAGCGCGTACGTTGCTTGACCAGCAGCGATCCGACTCGCAGCGCAGCGAGCTAGTGATTTTACTGCGACCGGTGATCGAGCCCGTCACCCAGAGCAAGGTCTTTAATAGCACCAGGGTAAGCCATCCATGAAACTGATAACCCCCACACCACGCAGACGGAGTCAGCGATTTGTCACGGTGCTGATGGTATTTTGCCTCTGGATATGCATGGCGACGGGCGGACCCAACGCACAGGCCGGGCAATCGAACAATCCCATCAAACCAGCACCAAAGCGAAATGTGTGTGAGCAGTGGTTTGAACAGGTATGGCCTCAGCTATCATTGGCCGGGCAGTTACCAGCACACCCCAAGGCTCCCCCAAAATGCCGAGCCAATCCCTGGGTGCATTGGGTATACAAACAGCAACCCGTTGTTCACAGCCCGCCTCCTGCACCTGGCAAGCCGACTTTTGCAGCCCTGACTGATCCGTTTTTTGCCAATCTGAACGCCTTGCAGCAAGCGGTCACATGGGGCGAACAAGGCCGCTTGCGGGAGGCCTATGACCTGTTGCGTCGACTGGCCAAAGAGCAACCGGAATGGCCAGAAATTTATTACAACCTGGGCATTGTTCTCGAGTTGCGCGGAGAGCTTGCTCAATCAAAACATTCATTTGAATACGCACTGGACTTATGCAGCTTTTCACCTTGCAGAATTCCACGTGAATCAACTGAACAACACATCGAGCAATTAACTCTTTTTCTCAAGGCGGCGGCCCCATGAAGTGGAGCCCACGGAACTTTGAAGAGCCAAAAGCGCTGATCCAACACGCTGTAAAACACCAGGTATCAGACGTACACATCACGGCACTGAATCAACACTACCGCATACGATGCCGCGTCCATGGCGCTTTACATGAAGTAGCCATCCTTGATACGGAACAGGGGCGCGCACTCGTTCAACGTATCAAAGCAGCCTGCGGTATGAATATCGCAGAAAGTCGGCTACCCCAGGATGGCCGTATGAGCATCGGCATGGTGGATATGTGTGACGTCAGGGTCGCAGCGCACCCCACATTACATGGAGAAAACCTCGTGCTTCGTCTCCTGTCAAAAGTACAAGGTTTATGCCTTGAGAAGCTGGGCTTCGGCACACAAACCCGGCAGCAGTTAATAGACGTATTGACCCACAAACAAGGCATGATTTTGGTGGCCGGACCCACGGGCGCAGGTAAAACAACCACATTGCATGCCATGCTTAGACAGCTCGGCGACGACGCTGGCAACGTAATGACGCTTGAAGACCCTGTGGAACTGGAGTGGGATCAAGCCGTTCAGACAGACCTCTCACGTCTGCATAAAATGGACTTTCCATCAGGGCTTAGATCGCTGTTGCGACAAGACCCTGACGTGATCCTCATTGGCGAAATAAGAGACACGGAAACCGCCCGACTCGCCCTTCAGGCAGCGATGACGGGACACCGGGTGTTTGCATCCGTACACGCGTATGACACCCTGGGCACCATCGCCCGACTCACGGATCTGGGTCTGTCCATCCATCAGCTTCTGCCTCATATCTCGGCGATTGTCTCTCAACGGCTCATCACCGTGGACCCTCCGATGGGCAGCGTCACAGCGGAGGCGTCCAAATCCATACGGAGCCCTGTGGCGGAGGTCTGGAAAACATTCCGGTTGGCAACCCTGCAACGTTACAACTTCGCCTCGCTGGGTGATGTTGCGGCTGCGTTAGCGCCCGATGTGTTCTGGAGTTTTGATGACAGCCTGTGTGAACTGCGTGCGGCACAAAGTCAGGCAAGCACCTTGCAAACACGTGAGGCAACATGAACACAAAACGCACCATCGCCTCGTCACAATGCCTGCAGGTGGCTCAATCCGTTGGGCAGTTGCTGTGCAGTGGAATCCCGCTGGACGCTGCTCTGATGATTTGCGCAGACGGCATCGAGCACCGTGTGCTAAAAGCTGCACTGCAAGACCAGGAAGAACGGATCAGGGACGGTATGTTTTGGAGCGACGCCCTCGAACAACAAACGGTTCGTTGGCCTGATGCCTTGCTCAACTGGATACAAATTGGCGAAGCAACCGGACATCTAGGTGATTGTGTCTTGCATTACTGGAAAGAGGCCGACAGTGAACGGCGATTTCGCAAAGGGTTGATTCAGTCGATGATCTATCCAGTACTGGTGTTGATATCGGCATTGTTATCGGTCCTTATCATGCATTACATGCTCTCCGAGGTTCACGCAGAGTCATTGACGCAAACCAGTACGACTGCCAACAACAGCTGGTATGCCGACAATCTGATGGGTATCGGTGTCCTGATCTTGATGGCATCTTGGGTCAGTCAACGTGCCATTCGACACCACTCATCCGACAGTCATCCTCTTCGATACAGCGGATTGATTCCCTTGCGGACGTTGACACTCGCACGCGTATTTAACAGCCTGGCCATGCTTTGCCATTGCGGGCTTCCACTGTTGACGGCGCTCGGACGACTGTCAGCCCAAACACACCGGCATGGACAGCGGTCGGCTGCGCTGGCGCGACAGCTCTATCATCTGGAAGATATGCTACACAGTGGCATCAGTCTGCCAGACGCGCTGCAACAACTTCAATGGCCAAGCGCATCGATCGCGCTGGCCAAGGTAGCGGAACAGACAGGAGATTTGAGCAGCTTTTTCAGACAACTGTCCGACATATACGAGTATCACACCCACACCAAACAACAACTTTTAATCAACGTTTGTAATCCGTTGGCTCTCGGTGTATCTGCGACCCTGATATTGGGGGGATACACCTTTTATATCTGGCCCCTGTATGCAAACATGGGGTAATCGGGATGCGTAAATTTTCAGGACTACGACGGCTGGAGTCACTCTGGCTCGTCATTGAATCAAGCACGCAACCCGACACATTGTCCGCAGGGTTGTATCAGCGTGACGTATCAAACACGTCGAGCCAAAAAAAGAACTGCCACTTTAAGCGACTACAACGCTTGGAAGACAGGGATTTAAGCAGTCTTAAAGAGGCATTGGATCGGCATGCCATGCGAACCACTCATCCCGAGCGCATGGCGGTCTATTGGATTACTTTTCGCTACAGCCCCAGCCCGCTCACGGACTCGCCCCAGGCACCGGCCCATTGGATCACACAAGAGAACGGCAATCTTTTGTATGCCACTCAGTCCACGCTGCAGAGCATGGCAACGCTGGGACGCGAGGTCGAACTGCTGGATGTGGCCGTGCTGGGCAGTGATACGCAGACGGGCGCCTACGGTACTCCGACGCCCCCGGAACATATCAACTTGAATCCCCGGTCATTTAGCTGGGTCTGCATACCTGCGTCTCTGCACCCGCATCTGATGGACATACAAGACAAACCATTCGGGTGGCTAAAGGCCTCCCTGAAGTATGCGTTCGGACAATATCAAAGGTCTGTTACTGCGGCATATTGTTTAATAAGTGTGTTCTTCGGATTATGCAGTGGAGCCGCTTTATATGTGCTGACTGATGAATTAAATCAACCGCCGGGCATCACAGGTCACATGCAGCCCGCGCGAGGCACAGAGCAGGCTTTTCATGATCTCCAGCCCTTAGATACCTTAATGACGAACGTATCCACGGTAACAAAACAGCAAAACATACAGTGGAACGGCTCTCAGATCATCCATACCGGCGCTAGCCTGCAGTTGCATCTAATCGCCAGGGAGACATTGCCCGAAATGTCTTCTCGATGGCCTCAGGGATGCCGTCAGCTGGGCTCACATCATGTGCGATGCGACGTACGATGACTCCGAACATCCATCTTCACAGCCTTTACAGGCGATTGATTTATATGAGTGTGGCATGGCAATGCGCCATGCTGGTCAGTTGCGTCTTGTTGGCACAGATATTCATCATGGGCATGCTCCATTGTATTGCGGATGACGCTTCACACACGCCCACATCAGCGCAAATACCAAGAGACGATGCAACCACGGTCAGTACCGCAGCGTTTGCATCAGAACAAGCGGCCTGGTCTGCAGTATCGTCGTTGATGTTATCGACAGCATCCAACCCGTCAACAAACAGCCGTTGGCGAGCATGTTCCCTGACCATGAGCGACCAGGTTTGGGCGATCTGCCTGGGAGGCCAATTGTCAAAAAAACCATCCGTAAGCCATACCGTGCAGTGGCAGTTACTGAGCCAACCCGCAGAGCCTACCCTGGCAAAAACCAAAGCTAGTGAGCTAACTATACCCTCTGAGTCGCACAACGGTGACATGGCGCCGACTGATAAACCGATCATCAATAACTGGATTGAGCAATCCAACGGCAAACGGATCACCTACGATGAAGCAACCGATCACTGGCTTCGTTAAGGGGCCATTCTGTAGCGGCGCCATCATGCTGTATGTGTGCTTTAGCCTGATGGGGCTGATGACCCTGCTGCTTGCTCAGGAAGGGTCACGACTCGTGCTGATCGCATCCCTCTACGACCGACCCATACACGGGCCGGGAGGAGAGCGGACGGCGAATCTGCAAAAGGCGCTCTTTAAAGCCAGGACGGGACTGCTCATGTTTGCATCCCTGCAGGGGTATAGCAACAGCAGCGAATGGGGGCGACTCCCCTGCCCGGATCGAACGGGCGATGGTGTATCGGACAGCGCGTGCAACAGCACCAATACATGGTTTGGACGCTTGCCCACACGCCACCGAATAGCCAGAAACCAATGGATCAGCGGGCTGGGTTTAGAACCTGACGCCCTGGCCCAACTAAGCACCGGCAACGCCTCGCTGCAGTCGCTCACATATGCGGTCGCCCCTCGGGTGACCTCTGGCGAGCCAGTTCAATGGACCTCCCCGCCTCCCACCGCCGGTTTGATTCACCTCAAAAACGCACAAGGACAAACGATCACCCAGCAGGCCGTAGCGGTGCTGGCAACCGGTGCAGCCATAGGTCAAAGTGCATATGAGATACAAACCAGCGAGCCGGTCGTGTGGATCAGTTATACCGAACTGGCCGCTCACATGCAGCTCAAAGCCCGCTCATTGTTTGGCGAAAACGTACGCAACTTTTTTCGCAGCGATGCGGCTCGTCAGCCGGCACTGATCTCGTCGTCTTTACCTGCGACATTGAGCACGAACGGTGCGCAGGTAATGCCTGTTGCATCCGCGTGTCAATGTTCCTGTACAAAAACCCGATGCAAATGTGGATGCGCTGTAAGCGCACAATGGATATCCCAAAGCAACTGCATCACTGGAACAACAGGTACCTGTCTAGCTCAAAATGCTTTGTACGTATGCACCGCAGCCGCAGGGCAAGTCTGTGTATTTGGTGGCGCAGCCGGGCTAAGCGCTGAATGGCCCATAACGAAATGGTCACCGCAACCGGTCGCCAATTCCAGTTGTGTTAGCGCCGTTACAAACTGGATGCCGAATCGTTTATGTCCGCTGTCAAGCAATTCCAGCTCTTGTAACTGCGACTTTGATTGGGCCCTTGGTTTGCAAGGCTACGCATTGACGACACTGTCCGGATACCGGCTATCGTCGGATCGATGGCTGATCGCAGACACGTCAGCATGGAGCAAACCAGCCTTTCATGATCTGCTGGAACAAGCCGGGCAAGATCGCCCCCTACCGCGTCGCCCCACCTCAACAACAGCAGCGTTGGATTCCTTGTTTAGCATGATAGGACCCCCACGGTGAGTCGAATCGAATCGCGCGGTTGGACGGGCTCCGTGCTGTTGGAAGTCGCCCTATCCATGGCCATGATAGGCATTGTGATGTCCACCCTGTTGCCCATCATCAAACCCTTGCGGGCACTGGAGCAAACCCATCGCACTGAACGTCAGTATGAACAACTCTCCAGTGCCCTGGAAGCCTACTCAATAGCCGCCATGAAGTTGCCATGCCCGTCGCTCAATGATGATGGTCTGGAGTCGATTAATGCCGCTAACGGCGCTTGCCTGAGCGATCATGGGTATGTGCCCTGGTCTGCGCTGGGCCTGCGACGCGCCGGTTCACGATGGGCCATGCACACCGCCAGTCTGAACGCTCTGGGGCCTCCGTTTGCAGGCGTTTTGACCACGTCTGGCGGCATTCGCCAAGTACAGTCTGAAGCGCTGACTCGAGCGGTGTTCAACACGTACACCGGCTCTACGCCAAACAGCAGCACCGCACCGGCGTTTCAGATTTGCGATAGCGCAGCGGGCCTGCCTTCGCTTTCAGCCCAACTATGTAATGGCAATCCCATCAGCGCGTCAGCGGTGGTGGTTGTGATTCCGAACGATATCCCGGGACAGGTTACTCAAGCCTGGAACAAGAACAGCGGTCGGCTCTTTGTTACCAATACACGGAACAACAGCACGGCACCGGTGTTGTGGATGAACTATGAACGTCTGATGTGGCTATGGCTACAGGCGGGCGTTTTGCCATAACAGTGAAGGGGGTGAATGCCCCAGTCCCAACCCATTTTATACAACCTACTTAGGAGATCACACGATGACTGTTTCACCCAGACACCTGTCCCATGGATTTTCATTGCTGGAACTGGCCATTGCACTGAGTATTCTTGCGGTGCTGGCAGGTGGTTTTTTAAAAGGTCGCGAATTACTGCTGTCCTCGCGTGCGCAGGGCGTGATGGATCAACTGCAAGGCGTAGAAACCGCTCTGGCTGCTTTTGAAGCCAAGTACGGCGGCTTGCCGGGGGATTTTGACAATGCCAATGGGGCTGTACCTGGCGCAGCAGGCGATAGCTCAGGCAGCATCGACTTGGGAACAGAAAGCGGTAGCGTATTTGCTCAACTGGCCAGCGCCGGTTTGATCAAAGGCACGTATAGCGTGATCGACGCCAGTAAGGGCTGTTCGGCGGTGGCCTGCCCCAAAAGTCCGTTTGGCAGTTTGATTGAGGTCAGCAGTTCCCTGAACCGGCTGGCCAATCCGGGTGAGACAACGGCCCTGGAAATTTCAACGGGAGGCAAAATTCCAGCCAAACAACTGGCGGAGATTGATCGAAAAATAGACGACGGAAACCCGCGCACGGGCAGCTTTCGGGGCCACAGCGGGCAATCATTTGGCGCCTGCGTAACAGACACCGGTTGGAATGAAGTGGCCAATCCGAAAAATTGCGCTGGCGTGTATCTGGTGAATTAACTCCGGGCGATTAGATCTGGGATAACCGAGACCGCTTGCCAAGGAGTTTAGCCTCAGCCTTGGCCAGCGCCTCAGGCGCGCCCTTGAGAATCAGAATATCACCGTGCTCAAGCCGCAACGCCGAGCTTGGATCACCGCCCCGAATGCCGCGTCGTCGTATCGCCGACACCTCAATGTTCATCGCCTCCAAGGCAAGCTCGCCCAGGGTCATGCCGACCGCGGCGGCGCCCGCCTCCAGATTAACCGAGTGCAGACGAACCCACTGATGCTCAGGGGTATCGGCCTCATCGTCCACGCCGCGAAATACACCACGGAACATCTGGTAACGCGACTCCCTCACTGCACGAATCTGGCGAACCACCCGAGAGACAGGCACCCCCAGCAACATCAGTGCTTGGGAGCCTAGCATGAGGCTGCCCTCCAGCACTTCGGGCACTACTTCGGTAGCGCCTGCGGCAGTTAATCGCTCCAGATCGCTTTCATCGTAGGTTCGCACCACCACGGGGACTGACGGTGCCAACTGACGAACCGCCATCAATACTTTTTCAGCGGCTTTAAATTCTGCGAAGGACACCACGACACACGAAGCACGCAGGAGGCCGGCAGCCACCAGGGTTTCACGCCGGGCTGCATCGCCAAACACCACTGAGTCGCCCGCCGACGCGGCTTCCCGAACACGGTCAGGGTCCAGATCCAGCGCGACATAGCCTATGTTTTCACGGTCCAACAGACGGCCCAAATGTTGTCCGCTCCGGCCGTATCCGCAAATGAGCACATGCTTTTCGCTACTCAGGCTTTTTTGGGCAATTTGGTGCAGCTCCAGGGATTTTTGCAACCATTCCTGATTGGACAGCCGTAGCACGATTTTGTCAGCGTGCTGGATCAAAAAAGGAGCCGCCAGCATGGACAACAACATCGCGGCGGTGATGGTCTGCAACCACTCCAAAGGAATCAAACCGAGCTCGGCCGACGGGCCCAACAACACAAACGCAAACTCACCCGCTTGGGCCAGGTAAAGACCTGTTCGCAAGGAGGTGCCGGTATTGGTGCCATACAGGCGGGCCAATCCGGCAATCAACAGAAATTTTGCCAACACGGGGATGATGGCCAGCAAACACACGATCAACCAGTTGTGCATGACTACTTTGGGTTCAAGCAACATACCGGTGGTGACAAAAAACAGGCCCAGCAATACATCCCGAAACGGTTTGATATCTTCTTCCACCTGATGGCGATATTCAGTTTCAGCGATCAGGATACCGGCTACAAACGCGCCCAGCGCCAAGGACAAACCCGCCTTCTCGGTGACCCATGCCAAGCCGAGCGTCAGCAACAGCACATTCAGGACAAACAATTCCTGAGACTTGCTGCGCGCAACAATGGTCATCCACCGGCCCATCAATCGCTGACCAAATACCAGCATCAAGCCCAGCACAATAGCCACCTTGATCATTGCCAGCGTGATCGTCCAGGTCAGGTTGGCGGGTGGCTCGGCCAGCGCTGGGATGATGATCAGCAGCGGGACGACCGCCAAATCCTGAAACAGCAAAATGCCCATGATTTGCCGGCCGTGGGCCGAATCGAGCTCCAGCCGCTCTGCCATCATCTTGCTGACAATTGCTGTCGAGGACATCGCCAGTGCGCCAGACAGTACAAACAGCGTACTGAGCGGAATATCCAGCCAGTTACGCAGCAGGGCGCCAAAACCCACTGTGCCCACGATGGTCAGACCCACCTGAGCAAGCCCCAGTCCGAACACCACTTTGCGCATTGCATGCAGTTTGGGCAGGCTAAATTCCAGGCCGATCGAAAACATCAAAAATACAACACCGAACTCGGCCAGATGACGCGTCTCCGGGGCATCCGGGACCAGCCGCAAGGCGTTGGGTCCAATCAGAATACCGGCACACAGATAGCCCAGCATAGCCGGCAATTTAAGCCGCTTGAAAATGGTCACTGCCAACACGGCAACAAGCATTAACAGCAAAGTAAGTTCAAGGGCGCTAGGCACGTTCTATGCTTGCTTTCTTAGAGTAATAATGGAGTGGCTTTGTTATACTGCTTTATTATGACAGTTGCCACTAATAACCCCGATTCTAGCCTCAGCCACCCCTATCTGGAGATGGCTCGTGAGGTTTTATCTGTAGAGATCCAGGCGCTGGAGGCTCTGTCTATGCGGCTGGGCGACGATTTCGTCGCGGTCGTAGACGACATTCTGGCGTGCAGAGGAAGGGTCGTTCTGCTGGGAGTCGGCAAATCCGGGCACATCGCCCGCAAAATTGCGGCCACGCTGGCCAGTACTGGCAGTCCGGCCCTGTTTGTACACGCAGCCGAAGCAGCACACGGCGATTTGGGCATGATCACCGACCAAGACATCGTGATTGCGCTGTCGAACTCCGGGGAAACCGCCGAAGTTCTGGATGTACTACCTGCCCTGCGGCGACTCGGCAGCCGCTTGATCGCCTTGACGGGCAACCCGGAATCAAGCTTGGCCAAAGAAGCAGACCGGGTGCTTGATGGCTCTGTCGGCAAAGAAGCCTGTCCACTGAACCTCGCCCCGACCGCCAGTACCACCGCTGCACTGGCCCTGGGCGATGCGCTGGCCGTAGCCGTGTTGTCGGCACGCGGCTTTACCAAAGAAGAATTTGCCCTGTCGCACCCTGGCGGATCCTTGGGTCGCCGGCTGCTGACACACATCCGGGACGTGATGCGGACGGGAGACAACATCCCCATTGTCGCGCCGGACATGTCTGTCAATCAGGCGATTCTCGAAGTAACTCGCAAACGGTTGGGCATGACGGCGGTTGCCAGGGCAGACAACACACTGGTCGGCATTTTCACCGACGGTGACCTGCGCCGATTGCTCGAACGCGGTGACGACTGGAGAAACCTGACCGTCCAAGATGTCATGACCGTTAAGCCAGCCACGCTGGGGCCGGGTAAGCTGGCTGCAGAAGCGGTGCATTTGATGGAAAAACTGCGGATTAACCAGCTGATCGTGACCGATGAGCAACAACGTGTTGTCGGCGCGCTGAATATGCACGATCTGTTTGAAGCGAAGGTTGTATAAATGTCCACCGCCCAGCACCGCGCCAGCCGCATCGAATTGATGGCTTTTGATGTCGACGGCACCCTGACCGATGGGGGGCTGTACTTTGGTCCAGACGGTGAAACCTTTAAACGGTTCTCCGTGTTTGATGGGCAGGGC